>CAVJMX010000088.1:0-12087 GCA_963650795.1 Bacteroidales bacterium H4 | reverse complement strand
ACCTGAAAAATATAGAACTTGAGGTAATAGCTCTCGTCCGCTGCCCAGAGGATCGGGTGATCCGGACCCTGGGTCTTGAATTCTACCTGGCGGAGGCGCTTGTGGGCTCCGTGGGAAGCCTCGCGGATAGTCTTAGCGAAAAGCTCGGGATCCATGAAATGGGAGCAGGAACAGGTCACGAGGAATCCACCATCCTTCACCAGCTTCAGTCCCCGGTGGTTAATCTCGCGGTAACCCTTTACTGCATTTTTAATGGAATTGCGGGACTTGGTGAATGCGGGAGGATCCAGGATGACCACATCGTACTTCTCGCCCTGTGCCTCCAGTTCCGGCAATAATTCGAATACATCGGCACACCGGAAGCGCACGGTGTTCTCCAGTCCGTTCAGTTTCGCATTCTCCGTCGCCTGATCTACAGCCAGCTGGGAAGCATCCACACCCAGAACACTCTTCGCTCCGGCGATTCCGGCGTTCAGTGCAAAGGAACCGGTATGGGTAAAGCAATCCAGCACTTTTTTATCCTTACAGAAGCGGTGAATCGCGGCACGGTTGTTTTTCTGGTCCAGGAAAAATCCGGTCTTCTGTCCGTCTTCTACGTCTACCATGTAGTGAACACCGTTCTCCACGATCTCCACCTTGGTGTCAAACGGTTCCCCGATAAAGCCCTTGTAGCGCTCCATGCCTTCCTGCAGACGCACCTTGGCATCGCTTCTCTCATAGACACCGCGGATAGCAATGCCGTCCTCTGCCAGTACTTTTTTCAATGCATCTATGATGACCAGTTTCCACTTATCAATTCCCAGTGCCAGAGACTCCACCACCAGTACATCCGAGAATTTATCAATGACAATACCCGGCAGGAAATCCGCCTCACCGAAGATCAGGCGGCAACTGGAGGTATCGATGGTCTCCTTACGGTAATTCCAGGCATCCCGTACTCTCTGCTCGAAAAATGCTTCATCGATCACCGCATCTTTCCTGCGTGCCAGCAGGCGGATCGTGATCTTGGAGTTGGTATTGATATAGCCATATCCCATGAAATAGCCGTCAAAGTCATGAATGTTTACGATGTCGCCATTCTCGAAATTCCCCATAATGGATGCGATCTCGTTGTCATAGACCCACATGCCTCCGGCTTTCAGGGTTCTGCCCTCTCCTTTTTTTAAAGTTACTGTTGTATTGTACATAGAATTTCCTCTCTCAATTCGTGATTTTATCGTTTTTGCAACTTTTTCTTCTATCATATTCGTTTTTTGCTTGACAATCAATGGGTTTTTATTTATTATTTTAATGTTGACGCGGTTCGCGTTAACAAAATCGTCGCGTGGCTCAGTTTGGTAGAGCGCTGCGTTCGGGACGCAGAGGTCGCAAGTTCGAATCTTGTCGCGACGACTAAAAAATAGCTTCCACGTTTGTGGAAGCTATTTTTTATTTGCCTCAACTATTCAAACTTATGACCTCTAGCCGGCATGAACACACCGTTCGGGCGCAGAGGTCTCACGAGGTCCAGTGGACCTCGGTCTGAGACGACCGAAGCGGAGCGGAGACCCACGAGGTCCGGGGGACCTCGGTCTGGACCGACCGGAGCGGAGCGGAGACCGCAAGTTCGACTTTCGCTGGCCTAATCGCGACCGACCGGAGCGGAGACCGCAAGTTCGCCCTACCTATCCGACCGCAGCAAATTTTCTCCAATCCCCATAATCACAAACACCACCGAAATATTCATCACCTGCTGAAAACTAAACATATTATTCACCGTATACGCCAGCACACAGATCCCGCAAGCTCCCACCAGCATCTTTTTCTCCCCTGCACGGAGGAAATCTCTAATCGCCGTGATCATCATCCCTGCGTAGCTGATCAATCCAAGTACTCCCATATCCACCAGAATCGTCAGCCATTCATTGTGTGCATTCGTGAGCCGGCTTCCGCCAAAACGGTCATGCACCATCGTCTGCAGTTCCGTGCTTCCCTCGTTGGACAAAAAAGCATACAGGCAGTCCGGTCCCACGCCGAATATTTTATGCAGGAAATCCGCCTCCCAAAAGCATCTGGCACCTGCTGCCCAGGTACCCCCTCGGGCGCTCCCCCAGCTGACATTAAACGTCAGCCATTTTGCTACATCCGGGTCTGTGATGTTTGATGTGAAAGCTCCACCGGCTAAGGTATTTATCAGCGTCAATAACAAAATAAGCACTATAATCACCGGCACCGCAATAGCAATTCCGCAGTATATTCTATGTAGCGTTTTCTCCGGATAGCTTCGTTTTCTCCGTGCCCTATGTATCAGATACAGAATAGTTCCCGACAGGATCGTCATAATTATACTTGCCGCCGAGAACGTCAGCAGATCCGTAATCCCCTCCATTACCAATTTCTGCGAAAACACATTCATCTTCCGTAATATAAAAGTCACCAGGCACGCCCCGGAGAACATGGTCATCTCCTGCCAGAAAGCTTCCATTCTCCCACTGTCTCTCACCGACATTCCGAACAATACGAACATGATCACCACAAATGTCACGATGCCGCTGCTGCTTCCCTGGGTCGCCAGCGTGGCGAACCCGATCGCCACATACGCCATCAACAGCACCTTTTTCCAGGTCATCTTCTCTTCCATCCGCCACAGCACATAGACTCCCCCGAACAATACCGTCACCAAATACCCGCAATACCAGTTGATATTCCCTATCGTGGAAATAAAAGAAGTATTTACGAACTGCGAATCTATGGGAAGCAGACAGAATTTATTCACATATCCCAGAAAAAAAACAACCGCAGATACCGGCAGAACCAGCACCAATATCCAGTCCTTCCTCTGCCACATGCGGGAGATCATAAAATACACGATCACCGCTCCCAGCTGCGTCCACATCCCCATCCGCCAGGACGCCGTTCCCCACAGCGCTTCCTCCCGGTAGTTCGTAAACAGATACGACAATAGTACCGCGACCGCGTATAATACCGCGAATTTATCCGTACTGCTCAGATCCTTCCACAGTCTCCCCGGCAGCTCTCCGATCCCCGGAAGCTCCTTTTTCCGGATCGCCGTGATCAGACGGAATACCGCCCACAGAATAAATACCGGCAGCAAAGCCATTCCCCCGTAGGTCATGGTCTTGATAAAAAAGTTCTCCTTCTCCGTTCCAATCTGGGCATACCCCTTATTATATAAAGGCAATACCAGCAGTACCGCGCACATATATATGCTGATCACAAGATCACATAAAAAACCATTAAAACTGCAAAGCGTCTCCGCCACAGATTCCGTTTTCTTTTTTCCGGTTGTATGTTTTGCCATAATCATGCCCTTCCGTTTCTCACTCTCATGATAGCTTTCCGGGCTTCTTTCGTCAATCTTTTCTCAGGATTGCCCGGGACCGTTTCGCTGTCGATCGTACATTCTGGACAGACTGTGATAAGTCTCGTAGATCAGCACGAATCCCAACGGTCCCTTGATGATTCCCCAGACACCGAACAACCGGATCCCGGCATACAGCGACACCAGCACTGCAATGGGAGACACCCCTATTTTCCTGCCGATCAGACGGGGTTCCAGTATCTCCCGCAGGAAAATACAGACCACATACAGCACGCCGCAGATAAGTGCTCTGCCGAAGCTTCCTTCCAATAACTGCCAGATGGCTAACGGCACCAGCACCACGCCCGTCCCGATAAAAGGCAGTGCATCCAAAATTCCCGCCAGAATCCCCCACAGGATTCCGTGTCTTATCCCCGCGATTCCCAGCGTTGCCGCTGCCGCCAATGCAATCGTCGTCATGATGATCCCCTGCGCTTTTACAAAAGTGGCAATATACCGGACGATGCCGCAGATCACTTCCAGCAATACATGACACGCCTCCTGATCCAGCAGCCGGTTCATGATGCTGTCATAATCCTTCGCCAGCAGTACCGACGCAATGAGAAAAGTCACCAGGAATCCTCCCAGCTCTGTGAACCACCGCACATACTGCATGGACTGTGACAGCATCCCCGGCAGAATGTTTTCCTCCAGGGAATCCAGTCCCTCCTGTAGTCTGCCGCTGACCGTGTCTTCCAGGTACGACGCGTCCACGCCGATGATCTCTCCCACGCTGCGGCACAGGTTTCGGACTGCCTCCAGCCACTCCTGCTCCCGGACTTCCATATTCTGAATCCACATCGGCAGACTTCCCAGCAGCCAGGATCCCAACACCCATAGCAGCACAGCTAACAACACTGTCGCCAGGATCAGAAGCACAATGGCACTTAAGGGTCGGGGAAAATGCAGCTTGCGGTTCATTCGCTGCATCATCGGTCCGAATATGGTGACGAACAGCATCGCCAGCAGTACCGGTGCCAGCAGCGGTGTCAGATATCGCAGAAAAAAATAGACTGCTCCCGTCACCGAAAGCAGTACTATCATCTTTTTTCCTATAAGGTTCTTCCCGAATTCTCCCCAGTCCATTCCGCACACTCCCTTTTTGGGATTAGTGTGTGCCGGATCCGTTTTTTCTATCCTCTCCAAATTGCTCTATGGAAAATTGAGAAAATGCCGGGTTATTCGGCATCACCCGAAATGACATCTTCTTACCGGAGATGGGATGCACAAATTCCAGAAAATACGCGCAAAGTGCCACTCCGCGATAAGACTGGCTTCCCACAGCAGTGCCTGCCGCGGCACTCCCGTATTTAGTGTCCCCCAACAGAGGCCATCCGGCATGAGCAAACTGTACGCGGATCTGGTGAAAACGTCCGGTCTCAATACAGACATCCGCCAGTGATAACGGCATGGGCTGTTCGATTTTTTCCAAAATACGGTACTGCAGTTTTGCAAGCTTTGCATCCGGGAACTCCTGCTCTCTGCCGGTCACTGCCACTGCCACATTCCCTTCTTTCCGCAGATAATCCACAAGGGTTCCCTCCGAAGCGTCAGGATATCCACAGAGCACCGCATAATACTGTTTATTCAATATGCCCGCCGACAGCTGTTTTGTCAGAGCCGCTGCCGCCTTTTTCTCTTTGGCGAATACTAGCACGCCCTCCACCGGCTGATCCAGCCTGTGAATCACCGCCAGATAAGGCTCTCTCCGTCCAGATCCTGCCTGTTTTGCCAGATAGGACTTCAATTCGCTGACCACATCTGCCTGTCCGATCCGGGCAGACTGTACCGCCAGTCCCGCCGGTTTGCGGATGACCAGTATGCTGTTATCTTCGTATAATATCTCTGTTCTCATTTCCGCAGCCCCTTGGGATAATGGTTTTTCATAATGCCGCCTGCCAGTTTCCCCCAGCCAAGGCTACAACCGTCCACGCAGATCAGATACCAGCCCTTCTCGCCTTCCGCGGAAAACGTCTGCCCCTTCAGGTAGGAAACTGCTTCCTCCACGGACAGATTCCACACATGCTTCACATCCTCCGGACGCAGTGCCAGTGCTAACGCGTGCGCCGGTTCAAAACGATTCTTTTTCAAAGTTCCCAGATGAAGTCCCGGGCGCAATACCTTCAGCCCTTTCACTCCCGGCATATTTTCGGGCATACGATACAGATTGTCCCCAAATGCCAGGAAGCCTTCTCCTGCGGTGTACAGCCCTGATTCTGCGATCTGCTTCTCCGAAAAAGTCTCTTTTGCAAAAGCAAAATACTCTGCCCAGTCTTTTGTCAGATTTTTCGCCGAAATTCCCTTTTCCAATCCCGTAGCACTCACCGGTCGGTATCCTTCCGGAAGTTCTCCCTTTTTCTGCAATACCGCGGCATAATGTCCTTCGCCCTGTAACTTATGGGGCCACAGGCGCAAAGTACCGGTGATGCCGGGCGCCGCGTTTTCTACACAATCGGGGATACCGTCGCAGCCCTCCGGGATTCCAAGACTCGCTTTATCAATAGGGACGATTTCAAATTCCTCATGTCTTGCCAAAAAACGGCTGATGCTGCCCTCATTTTCCGCAGGGGCAAAGGTGCAGGTAGAATACACCAGTCTGCCTCCCGGGACTAGCATCCGCGCCGCACAGTCCAGGATCCCATCCTGCCTGTCCGCACAGAGCTGCACATTTTCCGGGCTCCATTCCTCACAGGCTACTTCGTTTTTACGGAACATTCCCTCACCGGAGCAGGGCGCATCCACCAGAATCCGGTCAAAATATTCCTCGAAGACATCCGCCAGATGCTCCGGGGTCTCATTCAATACACAGGCATTCCGGATGCCCATGCGCTCCACATTCTCTGACAATATTTTCGCTCTCGCAGGATGGATCTCGTTAGTGACAAGCAGTCCCTCGCCCTTCATCGCCGATGCGATCTGGGTACTTTTCCCGCCGGGTGCCGCACACAGATCCAGGATCCGCTCTCCGGGTCTGGGTGACAGTAGTGTCACAGGCGCCATAGCACTGGGCTCCTGAATATAATAAAGTCCCGCTTCATGCCAGGGGTGCTTTCCCGGCTGATCCTCCCTGGTATAATAATATCCGTTTTCCGCCCAGGAAACCGGCTGCAAATGAAACGTCTGCTTTACTTTTTCTGTTATGACAGACATGTCATCCTCTTTTAACGGATTCAGACGCAGTGCCTGATATTTTTCATGGTCAAAACTTGCCAGGAACTCTTCATATTCCGATCCCAAAAGTCCCTGCATTCTCTCTGTAAATGACTGCGGAAGCATAGGTTTCCTCCATCTCTATCATCGATTCCGAACTCTGTTCTCAATAACTGTATCACAGGTCCTATCCGCGGGCAATCATTTCTTGCCAAGTGCTTCTTACGCAACTATAATATTTCTTGTAAGTGCTCGTAAGTAACCTAACAATTCCTTTAACGTTTATTTTTATAAGAAAAGAGGTTATTATGTCTATTTTCAAGAAAACACTAAGCTGTGCCGTTCTGGCGGCTCTCGGCACCTGTGCCCTCGCCGGATGCGGCAGACAGGATGCTGCAAATGAGGCAGCTGCATCCTCCGAGGCATCTGCTGCCATCACGGAAACCCTCACCGAAAGTACTGCTGCATCTGAACAGGCAACAATCTCCGAAACATCCGAGGCACAGCCTGCGGAGCCCGAAACTGCTGCTTCCGAAGCGCCCTCCGTGGATGCCTCCACTCCTTACGGACAGCACGGTGCCCTGCATGTGGAAAACGGTAAACTGACCGATCAAAACGGTGAGACCGTCCAGCTCTACGGCATGTCTACCCACGGCATCGCCTGGTTCCCCCAGTATATCAATTATGATTCCTTCCGCACCCTGCGGGACGACTGGAACACCAACTGTATCCGCCTTGCTATGTACACGGCGGAATACGGCGGTTATTGTGCCGGTGGAGATAAGGAACAGCTGAAACAGCTGGTAAAAGACGGCGTATCCTACGCCACGGAACTGGGAATGTATGTCATCGTAGACTGGCATATTTTGAGTGACTGTGATCCGAATCAGAATAAAGATGAGGCGATTGCCTTTTTCCGGGAAATTTCAGAAGCTTTCTCAGGCAACGACAATGTGCTCTATGAGATCTGTAACGAGCCCAACGGTGGTACCTCCTGGGACAGCATCAAATCCTATGCGGAGGAAATCATCCCGGTGATCCGGGAACAGAAGCCGGATGCTGTGATCCTCGTAGGAACTCCTACCTGGAGCCAGGAGATCGACAAGGCTGCCGCTTCCCCGCTTACCTTCGATAATGTAATGTATACCCTTCACTTCTACGCAGGCACCCATAAAGACGACCTGCGAAATCGCTTAGAGACCTGCGCACAGAACGGACTTCCGATCTTCGTCAGCGAATTCGGCATGTGCGATGCTTCCGGCAATGGCGCCAACGATTTCGATTCCACCACCAAATGGCTGGATCTGCTGAACAAATATCAGATCAGCTTCTGCTGCTGGAATCTGGCGAACAAAGACGAAAGCAGCAGCGTCTTCAAGGCTGCCAGCACAGCACTCTCCGACTGGACCGATGAGGATTTCAATGAATCCGGGCGCTGGATCCGCGACTACTTCCGCGGAATGCCGCAGAAATAGCCACGTATCACCATCTACAGTAATTCTTCGTCATAGACTGCCCTGCCGCCACCGATGAATTTCGGTCTGGTGCGGGCGCATACCACATGGGCGTCTCCGATCTGTCCGGTCCGGAGACGCACCGGTACTGCCACATCTCTCAGATGCATTCCGATCAACGTATCTCCGATGTCCATTCCCGCTGCTGCCTGAATATGCTCCACTGCCACCGGATGTTCAAATGCCTTATACGCTGCCGTGGCAAAGGATCCGCCTGCCTTGGGCTGAGGGACCACATTGACCATGGGATATCCATATTTTACCGCAGCCTCTTTTTCCAGGATCAGCGCACGGTTCAGATGCTCGCAGCACTGAGCTGCCAGATAGACGCCCGCTTCCTGCGTCGCCTGATAGATCCCGCCGAAGACCACTTCTGCCAGCTCCGGGCTGGAATAGGTTCCGATGGAGGCACCGCCCACCTCACTGGTGGAACATCCTACCACGAACAGATCTCCCTCCTCAAGCTTTGCCTTCTCCAAAATCTCTTTGGCTGCGGAATAAGCCTCTTCCGCAATGATTGTCATATCTTCTGTCATGATGCTACCTCCTACTACATGATAAATACCTCTATAACAGACAGTTTATCAGCACCAGCAGGATCAAAAATCCTACGTTTGCCAATGTAAACCATCCAAAATACCGTTTCTTTTCCCCGGGGATCTGGCTCACGACCTGTTTATAGGAGATCAGGCTCGCCATAGAAGCAATCAGCGTGCCCAGACCGCCCAGATTCGTTCCCACAATCAGTGCCTTAATGTTTTCCGTAAAACCGGACAGCAACAACGCCGCCGGTACATTGCTGATCACCTGGCTGGCAACCACCGCCGTCATAACCTCCCTGCCGCCGATGATCTTCTGTAAAAAATTACAAAAGGCAGGCATTCTTCCCATATTTCCTATGAAAATGAAAAATCCTACGAAAGTCAAAAGCAACGAATAATCTACTCTGCCTATCGTACTGCGATCCAGGATACAGACCGTCAGCACTACAATGCAAAATGTCACCGGATAAGGCATCACATGTGCGACTGTCAGCAGACACAGCAAAAACAATAGCAGATAAAACGTGGGCAGATATCTCCGCCATCCTGCCGTTTTCTGTCCGGCATTCTCCGCAGACAACGCCCCTGCCACATCCCGGACCGCAATGCCGCAGCGTTTCGCTGCAACTGCCGTACAAATGATCAAAAGAAGCAACGACACCGCGGAATACGGCAGCATCAGCAGGATAAATTCACCCGGGGACATCTGAATTTTCCCATATAAATACAGATTCTGCGGATTGCCAATGGGCGTCAGCATGCTTCCCAGGTTCGCCGCAATGGTCTGTAATACCACCACCGGCACTGCCAGCTTCCAGACAGCCTCGTCGCCGGACAGCCGAAGCACTGTAAATGTAAAAGGCACAAACGTAATCAGCGCCACATCATTCGTGATCAACATGCTGAAAAAGAAACACATAAGCACCAGCACTTCTGCCAACGCAATCACATTGTGGGTATGCTGCAATAATATCTTGGCAATCCTGCGAAAGACGCCCAGCTTCTGTAATCCTGCCATCACGGTCATCAGGCAGAATAAAATCGCCAGTGTCCGAAAATCAATATATCCGATATATTCTCTGTCCGGCGGGACCATCACCGTTGACAATACCGCCAGCACCATCGCCGCCGTCAGGACTGTCTCTTTTTTTATAAATTCTACGATTTTCTTCTGTATTTCCATCTTCTTTTGTCCCTTTGCACCCTATCTCACAAAAAAATTTTACAGGAATATAGTAAAATTAAGAATATTTTCTACGGAGCATGCTATGTCTGTTCTACCTTCCTTGCTCTTCGGTATCTCCGCCAGTCTGGATGCCCTTCTGGTGGGCTGCGCACTGGGGCTGCAAAAGGTCCCTCTCCCCGCAAAACACAATCTGCTGATCAGCACAGTCACCCTCATCGGTACTGTGATCTCTATAAGTCTCGGCAACCTTTTACTGCCTCTGATCCCCGGTGAGACCGGTACCCGGATCGGTAGCAGCGTCCTGATCCTCTTTGGTCTCTACTATGCTGGAAAATGGCTGATTTCGAGATGGCGCTGCAGCTCTTCCGATAACAGCAGTCTATGCCAGGAGAAGAAAAAATTCGCCGAACACCGGGAGCTGACTCTCCCACAGACGCTGGCACTGGGCTGCGCCCTTTCTATGAATAATATCGGGATCGGTTTCTCCGCCAGCATTACCGGTCTTCCCTTTCTGCCTGCCTCGGTGTCCACCTTTTTCTGTTCCTTTGGATTCCTGGCGCTGGGAAGCCGCCTGGGGCGTTC
This sequence comes from Bacteroidales bacterium H4, assembly GCA_963650795.1. Lineage (GTDB taxonomy): Bacteria > Bacillota > Clostridia > Lachnospirales > Lachnospiraceae > Acetatifactor. Next base: position 1,752 of record CAVJMX010000088.1, on the reverse strand, counting down.
CGTTCTCCTGCAACAGGCAGGAGAATATACAGATCCTATCTCCGGGCTGCTGTTAATTCTGTTAGGTCTGTGGCAATTATATCACTAAATACAGTTTGTGAATAGTTGTCGGCTTAATGGGAAATCTATCTATGCAATAATTATCAGAAAGGATTTCCCATTATGCCACATAAAGTTTTATCCACAAAGCTTTCACAAAATATAGAGCTTCTCCACACATTGCTGCCTCTGGGCAAAAGTTTTGACCTGATCACACGCGATCTCCGTCTGGGAAATACCCCCGCATTCTGGCTTGGCATCAACGGTTTCTGTAAGACCGAGATCCTTCAGCAGATATTCTCTGATCTGCAGGATCCCCTCTATTCGCTGGATTCTGAGATTCGGGATCTCCCGGACTATGTGCGGAGCAAACTCGGCTATGCCCAGGTCACTCTGACTTCCTCCATCGACACGATTCTGCAAAATCTCTTAAGCGGACCTTCCATTCTCCTGGTGGACGGTTTCGATCAGGCGGTGATCATCGATGTCCGCACCTACCCTGTCCGCAGCATCTCCGAACCGGATACCGAGCGAATCACCCGGGGTGCCCGGGACGGTTTCGTGGAGACACTGCTGTTCAATACGAATCTCATCCGCCGTCGGGTACGCTCTACGAAGCTTACTTTCTCCATCTGCACACTGGGGACGAAGAGCCGCACCGATGTGGCAATCGCTTATCTGGCGGATCAGGTCAATGAGGAACTGTTAGAGGCACTGAAACAGAAACTCTCTCAGTTGCAGATTACCTCTCTGACTATGGGGAGTAAAAGCTTAGAAGAGCTTCTGATCAAAAAAAGATGGTGGAACCCTCTGCCCAGCATCCAGCTGACGGAGCGTCCCGATGTCGCCTGCAGCTATCTGTGTGAGGGGCATATTCTGCTCATCGTGGACAATTCTCCCGCGGTTCTGCTGCTCCCCGGCACGATCTTCCAGTTTACCCAGAGCCCGGAAGATTATTACAACAATCCACTGACCGGAACTTATTTTCGTATGATCCGCTTCCTGTGCATCCCGGTGAGCCTTCTGCTCCTGCCGGTATTTTTGCTTCTCGCAGCGTACTATCCGGAACTCACTGCGCGGTTACAACTGACTCCCATTAGTGATCTGTCGCCCTTCCGGCTCTTTTTCTATGTGCTGGCGGTGGAGTTCCTCTTAGACCTCTTCAAATACTCCGCAGCCCTCAGTTCCAGCCGCATCTCCGGGGCTTTGTCTATCGTAGGAGGGCTGCTCATAGGTGACATTGCTGTCAGTCTCAACTGGGCTTCCACCGAAGTCCTCTTCTATGCTGCTGTCACCATGCTGGCGAACCTCTCCCTCTCCAGCATCGAATTCGCCGATGCCCTGCGAATCTATCGCATTCTCCTGGTAGTCGCCACCGGATTATGGGGACTGCCCGGGTTCCTTATCGGGCTGACGCTTGTGTCATTCTCTGCAATTACCACCCCGACCTTCGCAGGCTTCAGCTACTTCTGGCCCCTCTTCCCCTTTAACGGTCCCGCACTGAAAAGCCTCCTCTTCCGCCGCCCCACCTACAAAGCCCAGCCCAGTAAAGTCTGGTCCCGCGGGCACGTCCATACAAAATAAAGCTCCCCTGCAGACTGGAGAAAATACGTATCACCTTTTGCTTCTGGGATTTTCCGTACTAACATGCTTGAAACAAGCGCGAGACGGCGCACGAGGTCCGGGGGACCTCGGACTGCGCGGACCGGAGCG
>CAVJMX010000087.1:0-12125 GCA_963650795.1 Bacteroidales bacterium H4 | reverse complement strand
ACATCGGGACATTTTCCCTTGTGGTATATTAGGACATTATCATAAATGGTTCATAAAACAATAAACTCACACGAAAAAAAGATTGACTTGAAAGTCCCCCGGAAGTACTATTTGAGTAACTATTTTAAGAATTAATTCAAAGAAACTTTTACTTCAGAAAGAAGGCTTGTCACATGCAGACCGAAACAACAAAAGACGAAATCACGATCCGGACCGCCACACCGGAAGACGCCGGCGCTTTAGTAGCTATTTACGCTCCCTACGTGGAGAACACCTCGATCACTTTTGAATACACGGTTCCTTCCGTGGAGGAATTCACCGAGCGGATCCGACATACCCTCTCCCGCTATCCCTATCTGGTAGCAGAGCAGGACGGGGTTCCCGTGGGCTATGCGTACGCCTCCGCTTTTAAAGGGCGTGCCGCCTATGACTGGTCCGTGGAGACCTCTATCTATGTGAGCCGCGACCTTCGCGGCAGCGGCGTCGGCAGCCTCCTGTATCAGAAGCTGGAGGAATATCTGACGGCGCAGCACATCTGCAACGTATGCGCCTGCATCACTTATCCGAATCCCACCAGCATCTCCTTCCACGAAAAACACGGCTATGAGACCGTGGCACATTTTCATGCTTCCGGCTTCAAGCAGGGCGAATGGCATGACATGATCTGGATGGAGAAGACGTTGTGTTCCCACACGGTGCCGCCACTGTCTTTTATTCCTTTCCCGGAACTCTGACGATATGCAATATACATAAGGAGAAACGCTATGAATAACGAACTTCAGATCTACCGGAAACGACTGATCCCGGAAGAATGCATTCTGTTAAAAGACGATATTATTGTAGAACAAAACGATGATTATATTTTGACAAAATGGAAAACACTGAATCCCAAGACTACTTTTTCCCACGGCTGTTCCTGCTATTATCTGAAGGAAGGCTTCAAGATCAGCAAGTTCTACCGCCATGACGGGTCTCTGTTGTACTGGTACTGCGATATTGTAGAATACACCAGCCGTCCGGAGGAGAATGCACTGATCGTTACCGATCTGCTGGCAGATATTATCCTCTATCCGGATGGCAGGATGCATGTGGTAGATCTGGATGAACTGGCTGAGGCATTAGAAAAGGGACTGATCACTCAGTCCCAGATGAGCGCCTGTCTGCGCCAGTTAAATAACCTGATCACGATCATCTATCGTGACAAATTCGACCGCCTCCAGAGTCCTCTGGAGAAAAGCGGGCTGTAATTTACTCTGAATAATTCAACAAATTTCCAATGCAGTGCCCCAGAACAGCCAGCAGGGTGATATCCTCATCCGACCATTTCCGGTTGCGGTTGAATACATCGTAGTTGACAATAACATTGGGGACTCCTTCCCTGCGGGAGAGACATTGCAGGGAAGCTCCGACCTCCTGTTTCTGCATCACGGCAAAAGCAGCCGGATCCTGAGATCTGAGTTTTACCGTGTTGGATTCTACAAAATTATCGTCATCTCCGAACAGGGCAAGATATTTCTCATCTTCAAAAAGTCCTCTTCCGTCCGGTGCTTCTGCAATATAATTTCCATTCCGGCATACCAGCTCCTCTCCCTTGTGGGAGTAAATGGTGATTCCGTCCAGATCGAACAGACTTCGGATCTGTTGCAGACGTTCTTCCTTTTTCACAATGGAATCCACACCGGATACACACAGTTCGGTGATCATTTTCGTAATGACTTCCCGTTTCTTCTCTTTAGATACCGCATACGCCATTGCCATGTTCTGCATGTCATCGGTCTCTAACTTGCCATGAAGTCTCTCTTCATAGATGATATGGCGGTTCTTGCCCTTTTCCTTTGCCAGGTACAGTGCTTTATCCGCCTTGCGCATCAGCATCTCATATTCTGTTCCGTCCACTGGATACTCTGATACACCGATAGAAGCTGTCACACGCGTCTTCGGATCAAAGGCAAGGGCGAATTCCTTCGCGATGGTCTTGAGCAGCGTCTTCAGCTGTTCTCTGGTTTCCAGCTTTTCCAGAAAAATCACATATTCGTCTCCGCCGAACCGTCCGACCACACCCCGCTGTCCTACCAGCACCTGCATGATCTCTGCCACTCTTCGGATGACCTGATCCCCGAAAATATGTCCATAAGTGTCGTTAATATGCTTGAAATCGTCCACATCAAGAATCACCAGCCATCTGGTAGTAAGATCCCTGCTGTTTAACCTCTCGATGGTGTACTCCGTCCATGCCCGTTTGTTCAGCAGACCGGTGCCGGCATCTCTCGCTGCCGGAGTCAGATAATAAGCTTCCTTCTCATAGTTTTTCCCCGGAATGATAATGCCTGCCACCATGTCACGCTTTTTGGGAATTCTGGCACCCTTAACCTTCCACATTTCCTCATCTTCCTGGTCACGCACGAACTCCATCTCAAAAAAATCTTCTTCGTTACGCAGATGTGCACAAAAGGTCCGAAGCTGATCCTCCATTCCTTCGATATCACTGTTTACATTTGGCTGCTCCAGAGACCGGATAAAGCCGTTCACCGTGCCTTCATATCTGGTTATGGCACGCTCGTTGACATATTTATAGACTGTTAATTCATCCTGCTCCACCTTATATTCAAAAAAATAGACATCCTCAAGCGTCATAAAATGACGATATTTCAAAATACTCTGCTCCAGAATCAAATTACGTGTCTCCAGATCACGTATATCGTAAATAGTGATCTGATACAGGGGAATCCCATTTTCTGTCTGATCACTCTGTTCGATGCGCATATACACGTTCCGGGTACTGTCTTTCAGGTTATACAGTACGGTAATCAGCTCCACCGGAACGAACGGCTCCGCTTCCACAGCCTCCTGCAGAAGTTTACCGTCCTCCGGCAGGATCAGCTCATTTATCGGTCTGTAGGAATTTTCTCCCACAAATGCATAATAAGGCTCTGAAGCCTTGGCTGCTATCAGATTCTGTCGAACGAAGACCTTCCAGTCCACGATTCTGTTTGCATACCCCTCTTGTTTGGCACAATTAATTTTCATAGTTTTCTGCTTTCACTTTAGTAAAACACATGTCCTCCGATATTGATACCGGTCAGTCCCTCCACCGGTGTACGGAAGTATACACAGTTACCCACATTAGTCACACCGGACATTGCCTCATCGGCTGCCTGATAGCAGCGGCTGGTAGCCATATTGGCTGCCAATGCCAGTTCCAGACGGCCGCTGGCTACCGGTGAGAACTGTTTGTTCTGGTAGATCACTCCCACTACTGTGTTGGGATATACGGAGCTTCTGACACGGTTAATGACTACACTTGCCACTGCCAGCTGTCCGTCATAGGGTTCGCCGCCTGCCTCGCAGTAGATCAGGTTTGCTAGCAGATAGCGGTCTCCCTCTTCAAAGGAAATATCGGAAATATCCCGCCAGGTGGCATTTGCCGCTTTTTGGGACATGGCGATCTCCTCTGCCAGTTTTTTCCGAAGTGTTTCCAGATTTTCTTCTTTTTGTTTGATCTCTGCCTCGTACGCCAGGGCTCTCTGTTCTGCTTCGGAGATGTCTCCGGCATATTTTGCAATATTGTTGGATGTCTGGCTAATCAGACCGGACACCTTGCTTTTCTCGGCTTCCGCTTCTACTTTCAGATTATCCAGCTCTGCCTTTTCCGTCTGAAGTCTCGCTTCTTCCTCTTCGATCAGCTGACGGTTCTCTTCGAATTCTTTCAGCTTTTTCTGGTCATATGCTGCAATCCGTTCAAAAAAGTCCGCGGCATTCAGTAGCTTGTCAAAGCTCTGGGCATTCAGCAGCGCGTTGATATAGCTGGTCTCATTCCGTTCATACATATCCCGGACCCGGATCACCATACATTCATACTGCCATTCTTCGGTTGCTTTCGCTTCCTCCAGGCTCGCCTGGGTATCTGCAATCTCCTGCTCCTTGTCCGCGATCTGCTGTTCCAGATCCGACAGATTATTGCTGACCTCCGTCAATTGACCGTTCAGATTATTCAGTTGTCCCTTGAGGGAACTCTGTTCTCCCTTCAGGTTCTCCAGATTGTCATTTTCCTGTTCCAGCTGGTTCTGTAGATCTTTTTTTTCCTGCTGTTCCTTCTGAATCTGCTGCCAGGTGCTGCTGGTAGCTTCCACTCTGATATCTTCTGAAGAAAAGGCTCCTGCAAGGATCACCGCTGCAAGCAGCACAGCTGTCTTCTGTAGGCGCTTCAAACGTTTTACTCCTTTTATCTGTTGCTCAGACCTCGATCTGTATCATGCGTCCCGTCTTGCGGTACTGCACATATTCCACGCCGGCGGCATCGAACATACGCTTTGCCGCCAGGTTGGAAGGTGTTCCACGATACTTGTCGCTGTCGTATACCACGGTATGGATTCCCGCCTGAATGATGGCTTTCGCACATTCATTGCAGGGGAAAAGGGATACATACAGCTTCGTCCCCTCCAGGGATCCGCCACGGTAATTCAAAATGGCATTCAGTTCACTATGTGTCACAAAGGGATACTTTGTGAGATTCTTGTCCTCCGCGTTCTCCCTCTCCCAGGGAAAATCGTCATCGGAGCAGCCCTTGGGGAAACCGTTGTATCCCATGGACAGAATCTTGTTGTCCGGGCTGACAATGCAGGCTCCTACCTGGGTATTCGGATCCTTGGACCGCATTCCCGACAGATGGGCTACCCCCATAAAATATTCATCCCAGCTGATATAATCTTTGCGCTTGGCACTCATTGGTGTCTCCTTTATTTGGTACCGAAAATACGGTCTCCAGCATCTCCCAGTCCGGGAACGATATATCCGTGGTCATTCAGCTTCTGATCCAGGGCACCGATATAAATATCTACATCGGGATGTGCTTCCTGCATTGCCTTAACTCCTTCGGGTGCTGCGATGATGCACAGCAGACGGATGCTCTTGCAGCCCTTGTCCTTTAACAGCTGAATGGCTGCGATGGAAGAACCGCCGGTTGCCAGCATGGGATCTACGACAAATACTTCACGCTCTGCGCAGTCTGCGGGCAGCTTGCAGTAATACTCTACGGGCTTTAAGGTCTCGGGATCACGGTACAGTCCGATATGTCCTACTTTTGCAGCGGGAATCAGGGACAGCATTCCGTCTACCATGCCAAGACCTGCACGCAGGATGGGTACCAGTGCTAACTTCTTACCTTTTAACTGTTTTACGGTAGTCTTGCAGATGGGAGTCTCGATCTCTACCTCTTCCAGAGGCAGATCCTTGGTTGCTTCGTAACCGATCAGCATAGCGATCTCACTGATGTTCTGTCTGAAATCCTTGGTACCGGTCTCCTTTCTGCGGATGATTCCGATCTTCTGCTCGATTAAGGGATGGTCCATAACTACTACTTTTGACATATGATTGTCCTCCTGTGTTTTGTATATGTTTGATTGCTGTACCTTAGATCTCTTCGATCAGGCTGATTCTGCGGCTGTGTCTCTCTTCCCCGGAAAAAGGTGTGTTCAGGAAAGTCTCCACGATCTCCAGTGCCAGGTTCTCGCCGACGATACCGGCGCCCATTGCCAGCATGTTGGCATCATTGTGAAGTCTGGTCATTTTGGCTGACAGGGGATCGGAGCAGAGTGCGCAGCGGATGCCCTGTACTTTATTGGCGGAAATACTGATGCCGATACCGGTGGTGCAGATGACAATACCTTTTTCACAGGTACCGTCTGCTACGGCTTTTGCGGCTGCATGTCCGAATACGGGATAGTCACAGCTTGCCTTGCTGTCACATCCGAAATCCTGAAAAGGAATGTTTTTCTCCTCTAAATATTTCTTCACTCTCTCTTTCAGATCATATCCGCCATGATCACTTGCGATTGCTATCATTTTATTATATCCTCCTTGTTCACGCTTACAGCGTTACCACTTTATGTCCCGCCGCTTTTAACAGGCGGTTCATGATTGCCTGTCCGAAGCCTTCCGTGGAAAATCCTTCGGAATAGATCTTCGTCACGCCCTCATCATCGAATTCTCTTAAGATCGTATACAGATGTCTGGCAATGCTGTCCTCATCCTTACGGCTGCCGACGCTCTTCACCACATCTGCGCTGTAACCGGAGAGCATCTCTTCCGTTCCGATAATGCCGGTCTTCTCTCCCGCCGCATGGTCTGCTGCCGCGGCTCGGTTGATGTACTCTCTGACCTGTTCAGGTTCTCCCTCTACGATGGTGAGTTCTCCCTTCGGTGCATAATGTCTGTATTTCATGCCGGGAGCCTTGGGAGCCTGTCCGCTGTCTGCCCGCAGAATCGTGGTATCTGTATCCACCGTTCCCAGCACTGCGCTGAGCTTCTCCTGGGTGATATAACCGGGGCGAAGGATCTGGGGCGGTGTCACCGTCAGATCGATAATGGTGGATTCCAATCCGATTCCCACTTCTCCGCCGTCGATGATGGCATCGATTCGACCCATCATGTCTTCCTCGACATATTTCGCCACGGTAGGGCTGGGCTTGCCGGAGGTGTTGGCGCTGGGTGCCGCAATGTAGCCGCCGCTGTACTCGATCAGCTTCTGGGCTGCCGGATGGGACGGCATCCGGATCGCTACCGTATCCAGTCCTCCCGTAGTCTCCCGGGGGACTGCATCGGATTTCGGCAGGATCATGGTCAGCGGTCCCGGCCAGAATGCGTCTGCTATTTTTTTTGCTTCTTCCGGTACTTTACTCGTGATCTTTTCGATATCTTCAAACCGATAGATATGTACGATCAGCGGGTTGTCGGAAGGTCTGCCTTTTGCAGCGTAAATCTTCTGAGAGGATGTGGGATTCAGCGCATCTCCGCCGAGACCGTATACTGTCTCCGTGGGAAATGCCACCAGTCCTCCCCTTTTCAGGATTTCTCCCGCAGCACGAAGTTTTCTGTCATCTTCCTCGCTGACAGCTCCGTCTCCGGGATGAATCTTTATGATTTCCGTATCCATATTTTTACCTTCTGTCATAATAATGCATTTGGATATAGTATAGCATATACGATATAAAATGGAAAGCTTGTTTCTTATTTGTTTTCCCTGTTTTGATTTTCCATTTGTGCTATATATTGTAAGATTCCCTTATGGATGGACCATGCCACTCTGTCCTGATATGCCTCGTTACACAATTTTTCCGCCTCTGCGGCATTCGACAGGAATCCGCATTCCACGATTACGATGGTTCCCTTCGTCTTCTTCAGCAGATAATAGCTGTCATTCGCCTTGATCTGTCTGTGATTCTCCGGATCGAGGTCTTTCGTCATCTGCTTCTGGAGCAGTTCCGCCAGCTTCTGTCCGCCACCACTTCCATTATAATAGAAGACCTGCGCTCCGTGGACATACTCCTCCGGGTAGCTGTTCTGGTGGATGCTCACCGTAAGGACCGGATCCGTCTCTTCGATTTTCTCGATCCTGCGTTTCATATCCTGGACTTTTTTATTGGATGCATGGGCATCGTACAATCCTCCTTCCGTCTCTCTGGTAAGTACCACCCGCACGCCTTCCCCTTCCAGATAGTCTGCCAGTTTCCGGGCAATGCTTAAATTAATGTCTTTCTCCAGGCTTCCGTTGATTCCTATTTTCCCGGGGTCATCCCCGCCGTGTCCCGCGTCGATGACTACTGTGGGAGTTCCCACACCCGGAGCGCTGCCTTCCTCCCTGCGTGCACTGACCGCATTCACTGTCTCCACATATTCCGCTGTCTCCCTGCCCACTACCGCCATGGCGATCAGCAACAGACATACCATAATAGCGCGTAAAGCTTTCTGCTGTTCCATCCCTGTTCTCCGTAACTTTACTCTCTATGATTTTATATGCTTTCCTCTGCGGAAATATCTTCCGAAAATTAAGAAATCCTTTTGTTTTCCCCTATTGCATCCTGTCACCGGTTCAGCGTATAATAAACACATGAAATCGAATAAAAGTATTTTATCCACAATTTTATTTGTCTTCGCCGGAATATGTATTCTGGCAGCGGTTATTCTGTTCCTAAGGGGGCGCATGGAGGATCGTCATATGGAAGAGACCCTGGATGAATTACGTCCCACCGTCTCCGAAGATAGTACGAGTGCTTCCACGGATGTCACCGAAGAGACCTCTGTCTCCACAGAATCCGCTGCAGAAGAGACACCTGCTCCCACGGAGGAGTTCGAACGTGTTCCCAATCCGTATGCTGACAGCTTTGCCGCCAACAGCGATATGGTAGCATGGCTCCAGATCCCGGGCACCAACATCGACTATCCGGTCATGTGGACCCCCAAGGATGAGACCTATTATCTCTACCGTGCTTTCGACGGCAGCGAGAATAAGAACGGCTGTCTGCTTCTCGACGATGAGAGCTGCGTGGATCCTCTGACGACCAACCTTATCATCCATGGTCATAACATGAAATCCGGTGCCATGTTCGGCAATCTGACCGACTATGAGAATCAGGATTTCTATGAGAAGCACAAAAATATCATCCTGTACACCGAAGAGTGCCAGCGCAATTATGAAGTCATTGCCGTCTTTCGCTCCCAGGTCTATCGGAAAACAGATCAGGTATTTAAGTTCTACAAATTTTTCCAGGCAGATACCCAGGAAGAATTTGATGACTTTTATAACAATATCAAGCAGTTATCCCAGTACGATACCGGCGTTACGGCAGAGTTCGGAGACCATTTTCTGACCCTGTCCACCTGCGTCTACCATGTAGAGCAGGGACGGTTCGTAGTGGTCGCCAAAGAAATCGAGCCCGGCGATCACTACCTTCCCGTACAGGAATAACCCACTAACTATCAGGAGGATTTTCTTATGAAAAAACTGAAAAAATTTGTTACACTGCTTACTCTGGCAGCTGTCTGCATCGCCGCTCCCGGACTGGGTAAGATCACGGCAAAGGCAGCAGAGCCCACCACTTACGTGGTACGTTATCTGGAGAGCACCAACACTCACGGCTCCGGCTGGTATTTTGAAGTAGCTTCCGCATGGGATGACAACGCATTCCACCGTGAGACCTACTACATGATGCAGGATATCAAGGATGGCGATTATGTAGTCATCGATACCGGTGCTTCTTCCCCTGCCTTTGATCTGAATTTCCCGGTTCGCCTGGGTAACCTGACTGTGAACACTGCAGCCACTGTAGTACCTACCGCTAAGGGTTATGATGCAGTATATATCTTAGACGGCTCTACCGCTTCTATTAACGGTGATGTGGCACATGCTTATGTATACGGTTCCGCACATGCTACCTTTGTGAATAATGTAGATGTTCTGGAAATGCTGGGTATGGGCACCGGGCTGAACAACCTGCATGCTTACATCGGATGCCAGGGTACCGTAAATCATCTGATTGCCAGAGATAATACTGATCAAAGTATTTATTTTGAATATTATAACTTTGCAAAAAACAAACTGGATATCTATGATGGTTCTGTAAAGACCGATGAGCAGTATTACAGCAAGACCGCTTCCGCAGCCACCACAGAGGCCACCGCTCCCACAGCTACCGTTGCTCCTGCTGCTGCCACTTCCTCACAGGCTGCTTCCGGCGAGTATGATAACGTGCCCAAGACCGGCGAGAGTGCATTTGCTCTTTACCTGGCAGGTGCTGCTGTTCTCTTCGTTGTATCCGGATACGCACTTCGTAAAAAGAATGCATAATCTGTAAAATCATTTATAAGCGCAAAAAATCCTGACCGCACTTGGTCAGGATTTTTTAGTTATTGCAGATATGCGTTGATCAGTTCCCAGGCTGCCTGTGTTCCGTAACCCAGCCGCCATACCGCCACGCCACCGATATTCTTCGTGGTCATCATGTTCAGCTTCACGGCGATGGATTCCGCATCCTCCAGCCAGATCTGGTAAGTTGCATTGCCGGACGTCCACTCCGCATAGTTCTGACAGGTCTCTTCATCCCACACTGCCGTCACACCGGCTCTGCTCATGAAATCCGCCTCATTACTCATAGTAATGTATTCATCCGTCACATCGGTTCCTTCGGTCTTCCACAGAATGGTGTAGAACGGAAGGGCATTGACCACCTTATTCGCTGGAACTTCCTGTAAGGTTCTGTCCAGTCCATCGGATACATAGCTGATGCTTGCCACACTTCCGGGATCCTTACTGCCGTGCCAGTGCTCATCATATCCCATGATGATGACATAATCAGCAACCTGTCCCTGAATATCCAGACGGTAATAATCATTGAAATTGAACGGTACGTAATTGTCTATGGACAGCACCAGTCCCTTGTTACGACACTGAATGGAAAGCTCTCTTAAGAATTCCACGTAATGAGGTCCGCAGTCACTGCTCAGCTGCTCAAAGTCCACATTGATGCCATCCAGCCCCAGGCTGACTGCCGCATCCGTCACATTCTGTACCAGCGTCTGTCTGCTGGTGGTGGAAGACAACATATTCAGGGTACTGATGGAAGTGCCGGTCTCGTTGGCGTAATTAAAGTTATCCAACACGCCCCATACCTGCAGCCCCATATTGTGGGCAGTGGTCACATAATCCGTTGATGCAAAGCTTCGGAAGGCTCCGTACTCATCCGTCATACTGAACCAGGTGGGCGCGATCACATTCATTCCCTTCGTACCGGATACCATGGAATACAGCGTATCGTTACCGCCGACACCACCGATGGAATGCCATCCCAGACAGATCTTACTATCACCGGTGAGAGAGGTATATTCCGGTTCCTGATAATCCGTCACCGGCGTCTCTGCCTCTTCTGTAATATCTCCCAGACGCTTGTTCTCTACATAACCGATCACGGAGTCCGCTGTCTTTACCTTGCTCCAGGTCTCCATCTGCTCTAAGATCTCCAGGGTATCTCCCTTCGCTGCCTGAGTCAGGATCGGGCTCTTCACACCGCCCTTTAAGCGGACCGCCGTATCCTTTTTCAGCTGTGCTACCTGTCTGGTGCTCCATTCCGTATAGACCTGCACGTGTCTGTCAAAGCATTCATAGGAATAGTTCGTAAACAGCTTTACATAATCCGCTGCCACATACACCGTATCTCCTTCGGTGAAGCTGATAACGTAATCTGCATCCTGTGTTCCTTCCGTTGTCGTATAGGAAGATTCACCGAACACCGTGCGGATCACTTCCGTCGGTGTGGCATATAATAACAGGTTCTCTGTCATATCCGCATAAAACACTTCATTCATATATTTATGAACAGTCGCCAGATCAAAATAGCAGACACCGTCTCTGAGGAGCGCCTGTTCTTCCACCATCTCATCCTGTAGGATAATGGCGCTTCTGTCTGTCTCTGACACCTGATAGAATTCATCCAGATCGGCTTCTTCTTTGCTGTAGGAGTATTTATCCAACAGCACCTTGCCCAGTGTCACGCCTCCGATCACAAGGATCAACAGAATCGCTATGATCACCGGTATTATTTTTTTCTTCATATGTGCTCCCATCCGCAGGTCCTGCCTGCATCGTTTTGCCTTTTCTTGCGTCCCGCCGCACCGGCAGAACAGTTTTATTCTATCACAGTTCCTCTACATAATACAAGAAACACATAAAAGTTCATGCGTTCATCGTTCATTCATACACTGCAGGACACAGCCAGAGAGGCAATCCCGTTTTGCGCTCCTGCAGTGTATTCCCTTTTCGGATCTCAGATTTCTCACGTGTGTGAGCTGACACTTCTGCCCCCTATAGGAGTAAATTGCGGTATCCGCTGTTTGCAGCAGCCTTCGACCAAAAGTATTTGTGAGACGCTTTGGGCTGATGCCTTTCCCGGATACCTTCCTTAATAGGAATAAAATAAATGCCTCTGACAGTACTTGTAAAAAATTGAAAAATTTGGAATTATGATTGTGAAATTATCTGTTGAAATATTATGACCAGACACGTATATGCCTGTAAGACATCTCCATACTATATTTTACAGATGCGCATAACCTATAAATACCCTAATACATTAACAGCTATCTGCATAACAAATAAAATGGGATGAAATGGAACGAAACGTTCCCTGTAAATCAACAAGAATAAAGAAAACCGTCAGCCTCCTCTCCGTACCGGAGTATCAGAGGCATCTATGAGTTAGATTATATACTGTCCTACCGTGTTTGGCAAGCTGTTTTATTAAATTTTTTTAAAGAGTGAACTGCGTCTATTGACTAAAATATGGGGAAAGTATAAG
>CAVJMX010000086.1:0-12279 GCA_963650795.1 Bacteroidales bacterium H4 | reverse complement strand
AAAGCTGGATTACTGGAAAAGATATGAGGAACTCAGTGACAACGGGCAGTTTGAGGAATTTAAGCAACAGCTGATCCGGGAAATCAATGATCTTTCGATTGAAGGACTTCCCAAGGTTGACAGATTGAATGCTCTTGTAGGAAAATATATAAATCTGGAATATACATTGCCAAATGGGGAAAAGGTGAAGTTTCTGGATGATCAGAAAACCTATTTGGGCAACCAACTGGAATCTGAATTCGGCGGAGAGCGATGCTTCGGCATTTTGGCAGATATGGATTTTATTCTGGTCTGTGCCTATGAGAAAAACGGTGAAAATCCGGAATTACTTATTTACAAAAAGAGATAATGATACACTATGTAACACCGATACCGGATGGATCGGCGTTATTTAAACTGCAAAAAATGTCAAAAATTAAAAGTTTTTGCAGTCCAGAGCATAAAGTTGAAAAATAAAAAAGTTTGTGCTATGCTTTTTCTATAAGGAACAGCAGATGATCAATACGCATGAACTTAAAAAAAGAGATATCTATTTGAACAAAATTATTGCGTTTCAGGATACCGAACTGGTGAAAGTTGTAACTGGAATCCGTAGATGCGGAAAGTCCAGCATTCTCAAACTAATGACACTTCATCTAAAAGAGAGTGGGATTGCAGAGGAACAGATTCTGGAGATGAATTTTGAATCGTATGCCTTTAAAGATATGACCAGTGATACTTTTTATGAATATGTGCGGGCGCATATTGTACCGGGTAAGAGAATGTATCTTTTTTTTGATGAGGTTCAGCGTGTTCCAAATTGGGAAAATGCAATCAATGCCTTTCGGGTGGATTTTGATTGCGATATTTATGTCACTGGCTCAAATGCATATATGCTTTCTTCTGAATATGCCACATATTTGTCAGGAAGATGCGTAGAAATAAAAATGTTGCCGTTGTCATTTTCCGAGTTCATATCCTTTTACAACTTTGAAGTCCGAGAAACTCAAAGTGCATTAGGGGGTACTCGAAAACAGGCATTTGATAAAAATGGAGAACATTATGAACTTAAAGAAGTATTTGATGCCTATATGAGATTTGGTGGAATGCCGGGTATTGCTGATATTGGATTGGATCAGGAAAAAGCATTTGTTTTACTTGAGGGAATTTACTCAACGGTAATTATGAGAGACATTCTTGAACGTGAAAATCGCAGAGGGAAAAAACATATTACGGATCCTATTTTACTGAAAAAGATTGTTATGTTTCTTGCGGATAACATTGGTAGCAGCATATCTGTGTCTTCCATTGGAAATACACTCGTAAATGAGGGATTGCTCGAAAATGGAAGACGAAAGGGAACTCCAAGTGCGCACACGGTTCAGGCATATGTTGATGCATTATTGGAAAGTTATTTCTTTTATGACATTAAGAGATTTGATATTAAAGGGAAGGAATATCTGCGTACACTGGGAAAATACTACATAGTTGATATAGGGCTTAGAAATTATCTTCTTGGATTTAGAGACCGTGATAGTGGTCATGCGATAGAAAATATTGTATATTTTGAATTGATTCGCCGTGGTTACGATGTAGCGATTGGCAAGGTAGATAACTCGGAAATAGATTTTATTGCGACAAAAGCAGATGATAAGATGTATGTTCAGGTAACTGAGTCGATGGCGAGTGAAGATGTCCGAAAAAGAGAATTGGCTCCATTGCAAAAAGTCAATGATAACTATGAGAAAATAATATTATCCCTAAATCCGGGATTGGATTCTTCCTACGATGGCATAAAATCCATCAATCTCATAGATTGGCTAATTTCGTAAAAAATTGACACCAATTCAAAATTTTGGACAGAAAGTATAAAGGGTACTCTGGTAACAAAAGCATGATCCTCAATACAGGCTGCCGGACGGACATTCCGGCGTATTACAGCGAATGGTTTTACAACAGAATAGAAGCCGGTTTCGTACTGGTGCGCAATCCTTATCATCCGGAGCTGGTGACAAAATATCGTCTAACTCCGGAGGTGGTGGATATTCTGTGCTTTTGCAGCAAGAATCCGAAACCGATGCTCCCCGGACTTTCCAAAATCGCGGCATACAGACAGTTTTGGTTCGTTACGATCACGCCCTACGGAAAAGAGATCGAACCGAACGTACCGGAAAATGCGCAGGTGATAGAGACGTTACGGCAGTTATCCGCCATCGTGGGACAAAAGGCGGTAGCATGGCGCTACGATCCCATTTTTCTCTCGGAAAAATATACGGCAGAATATCATGTGGAGCAGTTTGAAAAAATAGCGGCAGCCTTGCAGGGAGCGGTAGCTTTCTGTGTGATCAGTTTTATCGATCTGTATGAAAAGACAAGGCGGAATTTCCCTCAGGTAAGAGCGGTAACGGAGGAAGAGCAGGAATTTTTGGTTAAAAAATTTGCAGAGATCGGGCGCAGATACAGGATGCCAATTCGTACCTGCTGTGAGAACCCGGAACTGGGAAAATATGGTGTGGAAACCTCCGGGTGCATGACACAGGAGGTGCTGGAGCGGGGCACGGGATGCCTGCTATCGGTTCCGGCTAAGAAAAAAGCCCCGAGAGCAGAATGCAACTGCCTTCTCGGAGCAGACATCGGTGCCTACAATACCTGTCTCCACGGCTGCATCTACTGCTACGCCAATTACGACAAACAGACCGTACTACAGAATTTCCACCACCACGATCCCCATTCCCCGTTCCTGATCGGCACCGGTCACCCCGAAGACCAGATTCGGAATGCTGTACAGGAATCCTGGATCGATGGGCAGCTACGGTTGTTTTAATACCTGCATAAACGCCTGCGCGGCAGCACTGAGCATGGCATGTTTTTTCCAGACCAGCGCATAGGTGGTGGGAAGCGCGGGGGAAAGCGGGCAGAAGCGGACGTCTTTTTCTAAACTTGGGCTGAGCATGTCTCTGGTGGTGAGGTAGTAGCCGAGACCGCTTTGCACGAAAGCCACGGGACTGCTGTGGACGACGTTGTAGGTGGCGACAATATTTAATTTCTCAGGATCGGTTCCTGCCCAATAGGCAATATCCGCCTGCAGACCGGCGCGCTGGTGCAGGATCAGGGGAAGACTGCGCAGCGTTTCTTTAGTCACGATTCCCTGTGCAGCATATGGGTCTGTGGCATTCATCAGAACGCCCCATTGGGAGTGTCCCGGCAGTTCCAGAACATCATATTTGATTTTGTCTACCGGTGTTAACATCACGGCGAAATCCAGAGCACCGTGATCCAGCTTTTCCGAGACATCTATGGCATCTCCACTGTAAAAGTGAAATTTTACGGCAGGAGATGCCTTTTGCAGGGTAGCAGCGGCACGCAGGACGCAGTCGGGAGTTCCGCCGCCAAGGTAGAGATCACCGGAGAGTTCCTGCGAATCGGAGCGAAGTTCCTGCTCTGTCTTTTCCAGCAATTCTATGATTTCTTCCGCACGTTTTCTGAGGAGAACTCCTTCTTCCGTCAGGGTGATCTGCTTTTTCCCGCGGATCAGCAGTTGTTTCCCAAGTTCCCGTTCCAGCTCCATCAACTGTTTGGAGAGCGAAGGCTGTGCAATATGCAGACGCTCTGCGGCACGGGTGATATTTTTCTCTTCGACCACAGCCAGAAAATAACGCATTACTCGGATATCCAAAACGATGCCTCCCTTTCTGAAAATAAATCATTCCTATAAGCTATAATATACCATAGATAATAGATATTTGCTATTGTAAAAACACAACGGTATACTACAGGGCGGAAATAAAGAGAAGTAAAATCAGGTAGAAATCAAAGAAGATATAGGAGAGACGAAAATGGGAGAGCGCATAAAGGCTAAAAAACTGGATCTGCTAAACGGTCCCATCTGGAACAATTGAGGTAGCGATTTTCCGAAGCGTGGGAGATACAAAGGTGCCCTTACAGGCGCTGGCACTGTCCGGAGTATTGAATGTGGTGTTGAATTTGTTCTTTGTGGCAATCCTGGGACGGTCGGTGGATGGTGTGGCAATTGCCACAGTCATCTCCAATGCCGTCAGCGCCCTGATCCTGTTTTTCCGTCTGCTGCACACCGACAAATGGATCCGTCTGCAGCCGGCGAACCTTCGGATCTCCGGGGAGTGTCTGGGACAGATCCTGCGGATCGGTCTGCCTGCCGGAATTCAGAGTGCTGTGTTCAATCTGGCGAATATCGTGATCCAGTCTGCCATCAACAGTCTGGGTACACTGGTCATTGCGGCATCCAGTGCGGCATACAATATCGAGATTCTGGTTTACTACATGTTCAACTCCTTCAGCCAGGCATGTACGACCTTCGTGGGACAGAATTACGGTGCCGGACAGATCAGACGTTGTCGCAAGACGTTGCTGTTGTGTCTGGTGGAGGACTGCGTGGTATCTATTATTTCCATTATCATTATTTTGAGCAGCGGACGGTTCCTGCCATCCTTACGATCCTGGGCGTGTGCGGTGTGCGGATCGCGTGGGTCTATACAGTATTTCAACAGAACCGGACTTTCCATACGATCATGATGGCATACCCAGCGAGCCTCGCCACCACGGCGGTATTGATCTTTGTTGCCCTGATGATCTACCGACCGTCAAGAAGATATCAGGAATTGGAAAAATAAGAAAAATAGCTTGCAAAATAAAAAGCACAGTGCTACGATAACCACGGAAAAAAAGTATGGAGGTGAATTTCATGGACAGTTGCGATGGTTATGGGCGAAGTAGAAAACACGGTGCTTTTTCCTGCGAGCAGGGTACAACTGTCTGTGGAAAGTGACGGCTGTACTTTGGTTTGTTGTGCATAGAGATCAGGCAGAGGAAGCATCGTGTGATGCTTCTTTTGTTTTGCCCTTCACGTTGCATTGAAGTATGAAAACGAGAAAGGAGACTTAGACTATGAACAAGACATATTCCGAACTGGCAGAATTATTCCGCAGTGAGAAAACAGATGAGGAGATTCTGGATTTCCTCTTAAATTTCCATAAGAACGATATCGCCGATATGATGGCGGGAATGACCGAGGAAGAGCGCAAGCGCCTGTATCACCTGCTGGGAGCACAGAAGACTGCGGAGATCTTCAAATATATCGAGGATCCCCGGAAATATATCAAAGAACTGACTGTGGAGAGCGCCGCAAGAGTGATCTCCGAAATGGATTCCGACGATGCCGTTGATCTGCTGGAGAATCTGGATCCGGAGGAAAAGGAACAGATCGTCCGGATGCTGGATGAGGATGCGAAAAAAGATGTAAAAATGCTGCTGTCTTACGATGAGGAAGAGATCGGCAGCTGCATGACCACCAACTACATCTGCATCCCTGAGAACCTGTCCATCAAACAGGCGATGAGCGAACTGATAAAGCAGGCGGGAGAAAATGACAACATCATGACCATTTATGTGGTGGATGAAAAAGGCATTTTCGCCGGTGCTATCGATCTGAAAGACCTGATCCGTGCGAGGGAAAATGCGCATCTGGAAGACCTGGTGTTAAAATCTTACCCTTATGTTACTGACCATGAGAAGATCGACGAATGTATGGATCGGATCCTGGATTACGCGGAGGATTCCATTCCCGTATTGTCCGCCGATAAAAAGATCCTCGGTGTCATCACCTCCGAAGATCTGATCGAAATGGTGGACAACGAGATGGGCGAGGATTACGCAAAGCTGGCAGGTCTGACCGCAGAAGAGGATCTGAAGGAGCCCACGATCCAGAGTATGAAAAAGCGTCTCCCCTGGCTGATCATCCTACTGTTCTTAGGCATGGCGGTGTCTTCCGTGGTGGGACTTTTCGAAAACGTGGTGGCAGTGCTTCCCGTCGTGATCTGTTTCCAGTCGCTGGTGCTGGATATGGCGGGAAATGTGGGAACCCAGTCTCTGGCTGTGACCATTCGCGTCCTGATGGATGAGAATCTGACAGGAAAACAGAAGTTCCAGCTGGTGGTCAAGGAAGTAAAGACCGGCTCCCTAAACGGTATTTTGTTGGGCGTGATGGCGCTTCTGTGCCTCGGAGTGTATGTACATTTCTTCAAGGGTTATACATGGATGGGAGCCTTTGGTATCTCCGGCTGTGTGGGAGTATCCCTTCTGGTGGCTATGGCGATTTCCAGTGCTGTAGGTACGGTGATCCCTATGTTCTTCCATAAGATCAAGGTAGACCCGGCTGTGGCATCCGGTCCCCTGATCACCACGGTAAACGACCTGGTGGCTGTGGTGACTTACTATGGTCTTGCGTGGCTGCTTCTGATCCGATAGCAGATTCCCCAAAATACATTGGCACAGATCCAGCCGATGCCGGTGGCAACCGCTACGGCAGGCAGCCCGGCAGAGCCAAAGAGCAGCCAGGAGAGAAGAACACGGATGCTGATCTGCAAGGTGGAACCTGCCAGCGTCAGTCCTACTTTTCCGGTGCCGTTGTACAGACCGGTGAAACTGCCGCCGGTAAAGCAGAACAGATAAAAGAAGGAAATGACGGTCAGGTAAGTTACGGCATAAGAGATACTACAACCCTGATCTGCGGAAGCACCAAGAAGCATCCGGATCGTGACCGGAGCGCTGAGATACAGAATGACAGCACAGATAAGTCCGAGACTGGCAGTCAGCCGGATACTGGAATGAAAAGTTTTCCGGACGCGGTCTCTGTCCCCACTGCCATAGCTCTGGGAGACGATAACCGAGGTGGCGGCAGAACAGCTGTCCCCGAAGGAGTTGGCGAAGCCTTCGATCCTCGTGGCGGCAGTATAGGCAGAGATGGCATCCAGACCGCCGGTATTGACGGTGCCCTGCACCAGCATCTTGCCGATATACAGACTTCCCTGATGGACGGCGGTGGCAAGACTACATCGCAGGGTGGAGGACAGCATGACCGGATCCATACGACAGTCCTCCCGATGGAATAAAAATTCTCTGTGTTTCCAGAAGAGATAACAAATACATAAGAAAGCGGAAAAAAGCTGCGTAAGAGCTGTTGCCTGCGCAGCTCCTTTTATGCCCTGATGAAAATGAGCCACCAGCAACAGATCCAGTAAAAAATTGGAAAATACAGCAGCCGCCAGTACGCCTAACGCGGCTATCGTGTCACCGGAAGCCCGCAAGGCTGCAGCGTACATGTTGTATAAAAAAGCCGCGGGCAGACTTAAGAAGATCCAGAACAGATACTGTGCGGTATAGGACAGAAGCTCCTCAGGTGTCTGAATCAGACCAAGCAGCCCGTGCATGCAGAGCATTCCAATCATGCAGAGCAGCAGAGAGAAAAGCAGCCCGGCGGTCAGCGCCGTAAAATGCTGCCTGCGAAGCTGGCTATAATCCTTCGTGCCGTAATAACGGGCAAACAGCACGGAAAGCCCTGTACAGCATCCGACGATCAAAAATAAGAACAAATTCATGACCGTACCGGCAATACCGATGGCGGCAAATTCTTCCGTACCGGCATAGCGTCCGACCACAAAGGCATCAATGGTATTATAAAACTGTTGCAGAATATTGCCGATGATCAGCGGGATGGAGAGGGTGATCAGCTGTTTGTAGATATTTCCGTGGGTGAGATCTTTGGTTGCCTGGTGATTCATTGGTTTATACATCCTTTTTATTTTCTTGACAAGAGAATATCACTTTTTTATACTTGAATAAATCGAAATATAATCAAGATATGATTGCTAAAATTGAAAGGATACAAAGAAAAATGGATCTGGAACGATGGGAAGAACTGCTGACGGTATTGCAGACCGGAAGTCTTACGGCAGCGGCGGAGAGACTGGGCTATACTTTGTCGGGCATTAGCAGAAGCATGGCAGCGCTGGAAAAAGAAATGGGATTTGCCTTGTTATACCGTGGGAAAAAGGGCGTGACTGCCACGGAAGAATGTGAACAGATCCTGCCTTATGTCAGAGAACTGCTTTTCGCATCCCAGAAGCTCAGGCAGAAAGCGGCATCGGTCCGCGGCGGAGAAGCCGGAGAGATCGCTATCGGTACCGCTTATCGCCATTATTATCGGTGGCTGACCGAAGTGACGGGAGAATACCATGCCAAATACCCCGAGGTGCATTTTCGTATTTACAATGGAACCAGCACGGATTTTGCGAGACAGCTGGAGAATCATCAGCTGGATTTTTGCTTAATCAGTGAGCGGGAAGGAGAGCACGCATGGCTTCCCATCTGCGAGGATAAACTGATCGCGTTACTGCCGGTGGATCATTCGCTGGCTCGTCTTACCACGATCCCTCTGGAAAAATTCGAGCAGGAGCCGTATATTGCCACCTGTCCCGGAATGGACATCGATAGCGGCAGATTTTTCCAAAAGCACGGAATCGTTCCGAACGAACAATTCTCCGCCATGGATCTCCAGGCGACCTATGCTATGGTGGATGCCGGAATGGGCATCAGTATCACAAATCAGATCAACAGCCTGACGGGCTTTTCCGGAATCTGCCACCGGGAGATCACCCCCACGGAGAATATCACCATTGGCTGGGCGTATGGGAAGGAACTGTCGCCGGTGGCGGAGAAATTTCTGGAATTCGTGAAGGACAGACTGCCGAAATAGGGTTAAGAAGCTGTATTTTCGGAAACATCCGGTGTCATCTCAGGGATAAGATTGCTGTAATAGGCGGTCTTTCCGGATAGCACATCATCGTAGAAGCTCTGCTTCCAGTCAATGTAGTCCACGGCTTCCCGCAGCTGCTGCATGGAGGAAAGCAGTGCCTCTTTTTTCCGGGAGAGGATCTCTTTTCTTAAGGGAATGGAAGATTCGCCCTCCAGACATAAGTGCAGATACTCCTTCATTTCGGCGATGGTAAGACCGCAGTTGCGGAGGCATCCGAGACTTTGGATCCATTTGATGTCATGGTCGTCGAAGACGCGGTAATTGCGGCTGTCCCGTTTCACGTTGGGAACTAGACCTTCCTTGCAGTAAAATTTTAAGTTTTCGTATGTCATGCCGGTTAAGGCACAGGCTTCTTTCATGGAATACATAAAATGGCTCCTTTTTTATGAAAAATAAGTAACTATTCAGCCACCATTCGCAAAATCGCCTCTACGAGGCTTTCCTTTTGCTCATGTGGTTACTTCGCCATATAAAACTGCTTATCTGCCTGAATGCAAGCATTCGCAGAACGCAGTTTTGCATGGCTCTGAATAGTTACAAAAACTATTGACCGGTAGTTACTACCGTGTGATAAAATCATAACGTAAGACAGCAGGACTGTCAACGTGGAAAGGAATGTAGAAACGTCTATGAATCATTCAGGAATTTTAAAGAATAAGCTGTTCTTGTATCTCACGGAGTTCTTCGCCGGCATGTCCGTCATGGCGGTGGAGCTGGGAGCCAGCAGACTGTTAGCACCGTATTTTAGTTCTTCCCAGATCGTATGAACCATTGTCATCGGCACCATCATGATCGCCATGGCACTGGGCAATATCTACGGCGGTAAGAGCGCGGACAAGTCTCCGAACCCGGACAAGCTTTACGGCAGGATCCTCATTGCAGCAATCTGGATCGCCCTGATCCCCGTGGTGGGCAAATACATTATCCTCGGGATCTCCGCACTGCTGATCTTTACTGTCAGCAACAATTTCCTCATTATTGCGGCGTTTGCAGCCTGCATGGTGATCTTCGTGTTCCCGTTATTTTTGCTGGGAACTTATGCGACCCAGTGCCGGAAATATTTCGGTGATATGAATATCGAGGGCGTGGAGATCGATGAAAAGATCACAGAGCTGTCCCGCGAATACTTTTCCCTGCCGGAAGACGTGAAGGTGACTACTTACGATGGCAGGGCTTTTTTGCAGGCGGTGGACACTACCTATGATGTCATCATGGTGGATGCCTATCAGGACATCACCATTCCTTTCCAGATGTCTTCCGTGGAATTCTTCACGATGGTACGGGATCATCTGAAGGACGGCGGCGTCATGGTGGTCAATATGAGCAAGACCACCGCACAGGTGATGTTGCGTTGGCATATCCAGAGAGGCGTGATCATCATCCCCAAGTCTGTACACAAGGAGCGTATGATTGAGAACTTTAACGTATTTGACTTTGCCCTGTCAGAAGAAGATATGCAGAAAATCGCCCAGTTGGATACTGCGACTAGCGCCTTTTTCTCTCATCAGGATCCGGCGATGATCGAGTGGTTCGTGAAAATGGTGGAAGAGCGTAAGACCAAACACGACAGCTCTAAGGAAAAGAAAAACTGGTAAGAAATGATAACAGTGAGGGGATCTATAATACACTGGAGGATGTAAAAATTATGAGAAAAAATAAAATCGCAGGTATGGTAACCGCGCTTGTTTTAACGGCAGCTATGCTGACCGGATGTGGATCTACAGCCGGGAACAGTAATGCCGGTCAGAGTGCTCAGGCATCAGCAGATGCAGCAACACAGGCAACCGAAAGCCGTGTAGAAGCTACAGAGTCTGCTACAGCAGAGACAGCTGCAACACAGGAAAACGCAGCAGAGGCACAGACCGGTGATACTACCGCAGAATCCGCCAAGACTCTTGTAGTATATTTTTCCGCAAGCGGTACCACAAAGCGTGTGGCAACAGCCATCGCAGATGCCGCAGGAGCAGACTTGTATGAGATCACTCCGGTAGAGCCTTATACCAGCGATGACCTGGACTGGAACAACAGCGCCAGCCGGGTATCCAGAGAGCATGATGACGAGAGCCTTCGGGATATTGCACTGACAGAGATCACTCCCACAGATTGGGATTCTTATGATACCGTATTGATCGGCTACCCAATCTGGTGGGAAATCGCAGCATGGCCGGTAGACAATTTTGCCAAAGGCAATGATTTTACGGGCAAGACCGTGATCCTGTTCTGTACCTCCTCATCTTCCGGACTGGGTGACAGCGGCACCCTTCTGGAAGAGATGGCAGGTACCGGGGACTGGCAGGAAGGACACAGATTCAGTTCCGGTGCTTCCGATGCAGATGCGGAAGAATGGGTGGCTTCTCTGAACCTGAATGAATAAGGAAACTCTTGTAAATCCATGATATTTTTAATAAACTGATAACTGTAATGAGATTAATTTTCAAAGGAGTTATCAGTTTTTTATGTCAGAGATATTATTGGGTTCCCATGTGGGAATGTCGGGAAAAGAGATGTTCTTAGGATCTGTGAAGGAGGCGGAAAGTTACGGTGCCAACGCACTGATGATCTACACCGGAGCACCGCAGAACACGCGAAGAAAAGAGATCGGGGAGCTGCGCCTCGCAGAGGGACTTGCATACGCGGAAAAGGCAGGCATCCGGGAAATCGTCATTCATGCGCCTTATATCATTAATTTAGGTAATCTGGAGAAGCCGGAAATGTTTGACTTCGGTGTGGATTTCCTGGCAAAAGAAGTAAAGCGTGCTGCCGCTTTTCACAGTAAGGTACTGGTACTGCATCCGGGTTCTTCCTTAAGCACCGGAGTGGAAACATCTGTGGAGCAGATTGCAAAGGGGCTGAACCTTGTGCTTAATGCAGATGACAGTGAGGTCAATATTGCACTGGAGACCATGGCAGGCAAGGGTAGTGAGGTCGGCAGAACCTTCGAGGAACTGCGGATGATCTATGACAAAGTAGAGCGGAAAGACAGACTCCGCGTATGCTTCGATACCTGCCATGTGAACGATGCCGGATATGATCTGGTGAATGATTACGAAGGTGTGCTTGCACAGTTTGATGAGATCCTGGGACTTAATCAGATCGCAGTGATTCATGTGAACGACAGCCTCAATCCACTCGGAGCCCATAAGGACCGCCATGCCAATATCGGTCAGGGCACCATCGGCTATGAGACCCTCCACCGCATCGTTCATGATGAACGCTTTGCCGCCGTACCCAAAATCTTAGAGACTCCCTGGCTCTGCGCCGAAGGCGAGACCAAGAAAACCATCCCACCTTACAAGCAGGAGATCACCTGGCTACTACAATGAAATAAATATATGATTTTTACGGGAAGGGCACAGCGCAAGAAAATCATCTACTCTGTACCCACGTCTTGCTGCAAAATGGGCACAGCACAAGGAAATAAGTCTCTCTATGCCCACAGTATTCTTTAAAATGGGTACAGTACATGAAAATATACCTTTCTGTGCCCACAATTTCCGGCAGCGAGGGTACAATGCCTGAATAATAAGAGTTTGTGCCCATGACATATCAAACAGGACACAAAAACGAAATGCCCACCGTGAACAGTAATCTTCACAGTAGGCATTTTAAATACATTACTCAAACTTCGCACATTAAAATGTGCCTATGCACCTTGAAAATTCAATAATAAC
>CAVJMX010000085.1:0-12551 GCA_963650795.1 Bacteroidales bacterium H4 | reverse complement strand
AGGTATTCTTTTTGGTCAATTCCCTTTACTCTTTAAAGTATACAGGAAGCTCCTGTTATCCTTTTCTCTGATTTACCGAGTTGCATCTCACTTGAATTGGCCAATTCTTTTGTATGTTTTTCTGTACATTCCCATTATAGGTAGACTTTTGCAAGAATCTCAATCTACAATTTTTATCTTTTATGTGCATTTTCTACTATCAATAGGCTATTTTTATACTCCATATCTATTTTTTGTGGTTTTTGAAGGTCATATTCCGTCACATTTTCTGTTTTTAAGGTTAATTTTAAATTTTATTTGTTATATTTTATGTAAATTAGTTGTCGGAAAAGATTATATCTTGTTACTTTGTCTATTCCGATATCTGTCGGTAATTCTAAAAAGAGCAGACTTTTTTCTGTCTGCTCCTTTAACTGATATCCTTGTTGAGTATTAAATTTCCTTCTTACTATTCTGTAAAATTCGTAACTATGTATTCTACTGCTCTGCAATCCTCACCGCCAGATCCTCCAGGTACATCCAGCGTTCCATTTTTTCTTCCAGCTGCTGTTCCGCAGCCTCTTTTTCCTGTGTTAATTCATTCAGTTTCACAAAGTCACTGGCATATTTGGAAAAATCGGCCTCCAGTGCTGCGATTTTCTCCTCTAATGCTGCCATTTCGCCCTCGATGGATTCGTAATCTTTCTGTTCCTGGTAGGTGAATTTTAATTTGCGTTTCTGTCCGCTTTTCCAGTTTTTGGCAGTATTTTCCTCATCGGCGTTCTTCGGCTGTGACCCTGCTGTCACTCCTGCGCTCTCCGTCATTCCTTCTGATGCTTTCCGATTGGCATAATCTGTGTAGCCGCCCTCATACTGCACCATGCGTGTGTCCTCCAGGGCGAAGATCCTACGTACTACACGGTCCAGGAAATATCGATCATGGGACACGACGATGACAATGCCCGGGAAAGTATCCAGATAATCTTCCAGTACCTGTAAGGTGGCGATGTCCAGATCGTTGGTAGGTTCATCCAAAATCAAAACGTTGGGTGCCCCCATCAGTACCTTACATAATTGCAGTCTGCGCCGCTCTCCGCCGGACAGTTTCCCCAGCTGTCCGTATTGATCTTCTCCGGAAAAGAGGAATCTCTCCAGCATTCTCGCTGCTGTGATCTGTCCGTCCTCCGTGGTGATATATTCCGCCACATCCCGGATGTAATCAATAACTCTCTGCTCGGGATGCATCATGGTATCGTCGATCTCCTGGGCATAATATCCCAGCTTCACGGTCTGCCCGATCTCGATATGTCCGCTGTCCGGTGTCACTTCTCCCAGGATCATTTTCATCAGTGTAGTCTTGCCGCTGCCGTTGGGACCGATGAATCCTACCCGGTCGTTTTTGCCAAACAGATAGGTAAAATCACGGATCAGGACTTTATCCCCATAGCTTTTGGACACATTTTCGATCTCCACCGTAGTCCTGCCAAGTCTCGATGCGGCGGAAGTCAACTCTACTTTGCCGTCCGTCACGGGACCTTTTACATTTTTCAGTTCCTCAAAACGCTGTAATCTCGCCTTCTGCTTCGTGGAGCGGGCTCTGGCGCCCCTGCTCACCCAGGCAAGTTCGTTCCGTAAAATGTTCAGACGCTTTTTCTCGCTTGCCTGCGCCATCTCCTCCCGCTGCATTTTCAGTTCCAGATAGCCGGAGTAGTTGGCATCGTAAGAATAGATTTTCCCCTTGTCCAGCTCCAGGATTCTATCGGTGACGCTGTCCAGAAAATACCGGTCGTGGGTGACCATGATCATGGCACCTTTTCTACGGCGCAGCTGATCCTCCAGCCAGTCAGACATGGAATTGTCCAGATGGTTGGTGGGCTCGTCCAACAGCAGGATCTCCGCCGGGGACAAAAGCACCGATACCAGCGCCAGACGCTTGCGCTGTCCGCCGGACAGCTGCCCGCAGGGCTGGTCAAATTCCGTAACGCCCAGTTTCGTCAACATGCTTTTGGCATCTGCCTCAATGGTGCCGGCATTTTCCTCCACGCGGTTGCCCCGCAGCACTGCCTCCAGTACCGTCTCTTCCGGCGCGAACTCCGGGTTCTGGGGCAGATAGCGCACCAGGCAGTGATTTGCCTTGATCACAGTGCCGTCATCGGTCTCCTCCAGTCCCGCAATGATTTTTAATAATGTGGATTTGCCGGTTCCATTAATGCCGATGATCCCGGCTTTTTCCCCCTCCTGCAGGAAAAAGGAGGCTCCGTCGAAGATCTTGCGGACGCCATAGCTTTTGGTAATATTGTCAACAGTCAGTATATTCATCTGTATAACCTCTTATATTCATTTTTTCTCAACAAATGGAAGTATTTTTTATGTGCTACACTTTCCAAATGTAGTATACTATAAATAATCTATTTTAGGAAAGAAGGTTTTCGCATGAACTTAAAAGATGCTGCTGCGAATCTGAATCAGGCACACCCGGAGGATACCCTGCATCCCCTCTATACTCCCTGGGGTGAAATGCTGATGCGCTCCGGTTCCTACGACGATATCCTGCCGGAATATCCCCGTCCGCAAATGAAACGAACGGATTACCATATGCTGAACGGTCTCTGGGAATATGCTTTTGTGCCCGCAGACGGGAGCAGTTCTTCGGAAGATCCTGCGTATTTTGCCTCTCAGGGTATCATCCGGGTTCCTTTTTCGCCGGAAGCCCTGCTTTCCGGAGTAAACAGACGGTTGGAACCGGAGGAGTACCTGTGGTATCACCGCGAACTTTCTTTTTCCTCGGAAGAACTTTCCGGAAAAGAAGAAAACATGCGCTGTATTCTGCATTTTGATGCGGTGGATCAGGAGGCAACTGTCTTCCTCGGCACAAAGAAGCTCGGCACTCACAGCGGCGGCTACCTTCCTTTTTCTTTAGATATCACGGAATATGTCACTGCAGACCCCATTTCTCTCTATGTAAAAGTTCGGGATCTGACCGACACCGGTTATGCCACCAGAGGCAAGCAGACCCTGACCCGCGGCGGTATGTTCTACACCGCCCAGAGCGGCATCTGGCAGAATGTCTGGTACGAATGGGTTCCGGAAAATTATGTGATCAACTATAAGATCACTCCGGAGTACAACAAGGCTTCCGTAACTTTCATCCTGTGTTCTCCGAAGCCTTTTCACCATTTGGAATTCCGGGTAAGTGCTCCCTCCTGCGATGGTTCGCTCACACAGGCGGATACCCCTGTACGGCTGCGTATGCGGAAGCTGTCCGAACAAAAAAGTTCCTTCGGTCTGATCCATACGACGGTAACGCTCTCTTTTCCCGCCAGTGTTACCTATTCCGCAGCGGATCCCGCCGATGCGCCGGAGCCTGTGAATTTCAAGCCCTGGAGCCCGGAGCATCCCTGGCTGTATCCTTTTACCCTGACTGCGGATGACGATACGGTGGAGGGCTATTTTGCCATGCGTATGTTTACCGTGGAAAAAGATTCCAAGGGTATCCCACGGTTCTGCCTGAACCACAGACCCTATTTTCTCCATGGAATTTTAGATCAGGGCTACTGGTCTGACGGTCTGATGACCGCCCCCGGCGATGAAGCCTTTACCTATGACATTCAGCTGGCAAAAGGTCTGGGATTTAACATGCTCCGGAAGCATATCAAGATCGAGCCCCTGCGCTGGTATTACCACTGCGACCGTCTGGGCATGATCGTATGGCAGGATATGGTCAGCGGCGGCAGCACTTATCATATGCCCTGGGTGTGCTACATGCCTACGCTGTTCCCCCACATGTCCGCCCACACGAAGGACAATCATTACGAACTGTTCTCCCGCGGCTCCGAGGAAGGCAGAAAAAGCTGGGAACAGGAATGCCTGGACACCATCGATCATCTGTACAATGTCCCTTCCATTGCCGTATGGGTACCTTTTAACGAGGGCTGGGGGCAGTTCGATGCTGCCCGCATTGCGAAAATGGTGGCAAAAAAAGACCCCACCCGTCCGGTAGACCATGCCAGCGGCTGGTTCGACCAGAAAGGCGGGGATTTCCGCAGTATTCATAATTATTTCCGTCCGTTACAGGTGAAGCTGGACGGGAAACGGGCTTTCGTCATCTCCGAGTATGGCGGCTATGCCTGCCACATCGACGGGCACTCCAGTGTGGATCGCGTCTACGGCTATCAGAAATATGACACACCGGAAGAAATGGCTGCTGCCCTGAAGCAGTTATTCTCGAAGCAGTTATTCCCTCTGATCTCCCAGGGATTAAGCGGTGCGGTATACACACAGCTGTCCGATGTGGAGGAAGAGGTCAACGGTCTGGTAACTAATGACCGGCGTGTGGTCAAACTGCCTGTGGGGCATCCGTTCGCGGCGCCATCCTCTTTTGCAGCACCTTACTCACATGGAAGTAAGCCGGGATAAGGAAAGCATCCGCCATGAGCCAGGCAATGGGGCTGCCCAGGCATACGCCGGTGAATCCGATGATGGGCACCAGTCCGAAGCCCGCCAGAGATCTCGCTATCATCTCGAAGACGCCTGCTAAGATTGCGAACTTCGGGAAGCCCATGCCCTGGATCAGGAAACGGACAATGTTCACCAGCGCAAGCGGAATGTAGAATGCCGTATTCCACAACAGGAAAGCGCGCACATTGGCAATGATCTCTGCTTCGCCACTGTCCACGAACAACTGTGCTAACGGTCCGCCGAAAAATACTGCGATCAGAAAGGCAATGACGGAATATCCCACGCCCAGTGTTACACAGGCTTTTAATCCCTTGCCGAGACGGTCTAATTTACCGGCACCCACGTTCTGTCCGCCGTAGGTTGCCATGGTGGAACCCATGGCATCAAAAGGACAGGCTAAGAAGTTGCCGATCTTGCCGCCCGCGGTCATTGCCGCAACTGCCGCAGAGCCTAAGGTATTGGCGGCAGTCTGTAAGATAACGCTGCCGATGGCGGTAATGGAATACTGTAATCCCATGGGAACGCCCATGCCGCACAGTACCATCATCATATGTCCGTCTATCTTCCATTCTTCCTTGCGGATCCGCAGGATCTCGACCTTTTTCACCATATAGATCAGGCAGGCTACACCGGAGACACCCTGAGAGATCACGGTAGCCCAGGCTGCTCCTGCCACACCCATGTGCAGGGAGATGATAAAATACAGATCCAGCACAATATTAATAATGGAAGATAATACCAGGAATACCACGGGAGTCTTGCTGTCGCCGGTGGCACGGATCACACCTGCGACAATATTATACAGATACACCGTGGGGATTCCGAGGAAAATAATGAATATATAGTCGTAAGCGCCATCAATGATATTCGCAGGAGTCTTCATCCAGACGAGGATATTCCGACACAGAATCGCCGTCACTACAGTCATGACAATAGAAAAAGCAAGTCCCAGCCAGGCGCAGTTCGCCACATATTTGCGCATGCCCACATAGTCTCCGGCACCGAATTTGTGGGATACGGGAATTGCAAAGCCGTTGCAGACACCCATGCAGAAACCGATTACCAGGAAGTTAATCGATCCGGTAGAACCTACTGCCGCCAGATCATCCACGCCTAAGAAACGTCCTACGATCATGGTGTCCACCAAATTGTAAAACTGCTGGAATAAAAATCCAAATAATAACGGTACAGCAAAGCTGATAATAAGCTTCATGGGGCTGCCCTTGGTCAGATCTTTTGTCATGATAATCTCCTCTCTGTATTTTCTATCGTTGAGAGTATATACGCAGCGTTTCCAAAATGCAATATCTTTTTTGCAGATTTTATATTTTTTTGTTATACTATGATGTCGGGGTCAAAAGCCCCCGACTTTGATACCTACGGATTGTTCCGTGCTCCGCACTCCCACAATCCTGGCATCATACTATTTTATACGCGATCGACAGGGAATCTTCACAGGGAGGGGAACTGCTTCATGAAAGTATTTTTGAGATATCTGAAAATGCTGCCTGTTATCATCTATCCTTATATGTATGTGCCTATTCTGGCAGTTTTTCTGCATGTGATAGACGCTCTGCCGGACAGCTACTACAATGCCGCTGTGATAGGTCTATTCGTTACCACTGTGATCTATAATCTGTACTCTTTTATTATTGCAATTGTCAATGCGGTGCAGGCTGCCAGAGGCAAAATGACTGCCAGAGAAGCCGCCCGTATGAATCTCATCACCAAAGGAGTGCAAGTCCCCGCATACATCCTGCATTTTATAATGGGTTTCATCGGCATGGCCCTGAGTATATGGGGGCTTGGTCTCATCCTCTGGTCAGTTGTCATCAGTCTATTAACCATCCTACTCACCGGCATCAGTTCCATCGGATGCAGCATTCGCATGCGCAAAGAAAGCATCCTCTCCACCACCGCTACGGTATTGATGGGCATCGGATGCTTTATCTATTGCGCGGATATCATAATCGCGATCGTGTATATGGTGAAGGCACGGAAAAAACAGGAATAACTACTTATATTACTGTTTTCCCTATGCGAAAGGATTCTCGGTAGGATACATCATTCCCTTCGGCTGGTTGAAATTCAGATCCTCCACAGGAACGCCGATGTACTTGAATACTTCATACAGGGCTTTACCGAAGTGTCCGAAAGCCACGGCACCGTGATGAGGGAAGTTCTTCTCGATCAGTACGTGACGATAGAAACGACCCATCTCAGGAATAGCGAAGATACCGATACCACCGAAGGATCTGGTGGCTACGGGAAGGACTTCACCCTGTGCAATGTAAGCACGCAGCTTGTTGTCTGCGGTGGACTGTAAGCGGTAGAAGGTGATGTCTCCGGGAACGATATCTCCTTCCAGAGTACCCTGGGTTACTTCTTCAGGAAGGGTTCTCGCCATGATCATCTGGTACTTCATATTGCAGGAGGTCAGCTTCTTGGAGTTGGTGTTGCCGCAATGGAAGCCCATGAAGGTATCATTGTGGGTATAGTTGAATTTGCCCTTGATGGACTCTTCGTACATATCATCAGGAACGGTGTTGTTGATGTCTAACAGAGTTACGGTGTCTGCGCTGACGCACGTTCCGATGAACTCACTTAAGCAGCCGTAGATGTCTACCTCACAGGATACGGGAATGCCCATACCAGTCAGACGGCTGTTTACATAGCAGGGCACGAAGCCGAACTGTGTCTGGAATGCAGGCCAGCACTTTCCTGCAATAGCTACATACTTACGATACCCTCTGTGTGCCTCAATCCAGTCAAGCAATGTCAGCTCATACTGTGCTAACTTAGGCAGAACTTCGGGCTTATGATTGCCAGCACCCAGCTCTGCTTCCATCTCTTTCACCTTGGCGGGGATTCTCTCATCTCCGTCATGCTTCTTGAATGCCTCAAACAGATCCAGCTCGGAGTTCTCTTCGATCTCCACACCCAGATTGTACAGCTGCTTAATCGGTGCATTACATGCTAAGAAATTCAAAGGTCTGGGACCGAAGGAGATAATCTTCAGATCGCTTAAACCGACAATAGCTCTTGCAATAGGAACAAACTCATGCAGCATATCTGCGCACTCTGCTGCGGTTCCTACGGGATTCTCGGGAATATATGCCTTGATATTACGAAGCTTTAAATTGTAGCTGGCATTCAGCATACCACAGTAAGCATCACCTCTGCCGCCTACCAGATCATTCTGGGTCTCTTCTGCTGCAGCGATGAACATTGCGGGACCGTCGAAATGCTTTGCCAACAGGGTCTCGGAGATCTCGGGACCGAAGTTACCAAGGTATACGCACAGTGCATTACAGCCTGCCTTCTTGATATCTTCCAAAGCCTGTACCATGTGGATCTCGCTCTCTACAATACATACGGGACACTCATAGACACTGTCGGTGCCGTACTTCTCGGTATACGCTTTCATCAGAGCTTTTCTTCTGTTCACGGAAAGGCTCTCGGGGAAACAGTCGCGGCTTACTGCCACAACGCCAATTTTTACTTCCGGTAAATTACTCATTTTGTAATCCTCCTATTTTGCTTCTTTTTCTCTATACCTTTTATTTTACCGCCGTTCTGTATCCACACAGAGATCTTCCGGCGTTCAAATCCTTGAATTCCGTCACTGTTATTTGCTGACGCTCAGATTCTCTCCAACCAGTCCGATAAAGCTTCCCTCGGGAAGTCCGCCCTCGGCATGACCAATCAGCCACTTATTTGTAGCGGTAAGCAATGCATCCTCACTGGGTGCCTTACCCTGTTCTGTTTTCTGGTGGGATTTCTCCAGCGGATAATTTGTCCCCTGCGGCAAAATAATTGCCACCTGAAATCCCTGTCCGTCTACACCGCAGGGTGCATAATGCAAGGAGGTTGCAAAAATCTCTACCCCCGTTCCTGCCGGTACCAGAAAAGCCTCCATTTTGGAAGTATCATATGTGAAATCCTCTGCCACATCTGCCCGCTGTCCGAGAATCAGTATGGCATCTGTTGCTGCCACATTGATCTCAGAGCTTCTGTGATATTCCGCTGCATTCAGCTTGGAATTATGACCGTTGCAATAACCGATCTGTATAGGCATCTCTCCGTAAGCAATGGTCTCCAGTTCTTTTTTCACAGACAGTGCTTCCAGAGCATTGATTCCGGGCTCATATACCACGTCCTCAGGAACCGGTGTCTTCTTCATCTCCTCCACCAGCTCTGTGAAATCTACATTGGTGATCACTCTGCCGTATTTACGGAATGCAGGATCCTTTACCGATAAAATTTTCATTTTACTCTACCAGCCTTTCTCTATTATAGCTCAAACTCGAAATAACGAGGTTCGTTTTATTATGCTGTTGTTTGATTTTTCTACGGTATCATTTAATGATTTCAAACAGTGGCTTGCATGCCGGATAAATCTGGCGGAATTTCTGATAACGTTCTTCGTACTTCGCTACAAGTTCCGGATCCGGTTCTACCGTGCCGGTGACCTTGACGAACTTCTCCGCGATCTCCTCCACGCTTGCATATTCGCCGCAGGCTACCGCTGCCAGCATGGCACCGCCCATTGCCGGTCCCTCTTCGCTCTCAATCACATCCACCTTCAGGTTCAGAATGTTGGCAATCATCTTCTTCCACAGCGGGCTCTTCGCACCGCCACCGCAGATCTTCGTCCGCTCCAGATGAATGCCCAGAGACTTCGCCACCTCCAGGGAATCTCTCAGGGCAAAAGCCACACCTTCCAGTACCGCCTGGGTCATATCGGCTCTCGTGGTGTCCATGGTCATGCCGATAAAGGTACCTCTGGCGTTGGGATCGTTGTGGGGAGAGCGCTCACCCATCAGATACGGCAGGAAGTAGACATGATTCTCTCCCAGCTTCTCGATCTGTGCCTGCTCTGCGGTGTAATCCTTCGTTCCGATGATCTCATCCATCCACCATTTATTGCAGGAAGCGGCACTTAACATACATCCCATAAGGTGGTAATGACCATCCGCATGTGCAAAGGAATGCAGGGCATTGTTCTGATCTACTCCGAAATGATTAGAGGAAATGAAAATCGTTCCGCTGGTGCCCAGGGAGATATTACACATATTGTTTCCGACGGTTCCGGTGCCTACCGCTGCTGCCGCATTGTCTCCGGCTCCCGCCGCTACCACTACATTGTGGGGAAGTCCCAGTTCGTCTGCCACCTTGGGCAATACGCAGCCCACCTTTTCATAGCTTTCATAGCAGGTCGCCAGCTGATCTTCGCTCACGCCGCAAATCTTGCACATTTCCTTCGACCAGCATCGGTTCTTCACATCGAACAGAAGCATACCGGATGCATCCGATACATCCGTGCAGTGCACCCCGGTCAGGCGATATGCGATATAGTCCTTCGGAAGCATGATCTTTTTGATCCTTGCAAAATTCTCCGGCTCGTTCTTTTTCACCCAGAGGATCTTCGGTGCGGTAAATCCGGTAAAAGAGATATTCGCGGTATACTCCGACAGCTTCTCTTTGCCGATCACATTATTCAGGTAATCGCACTCTTCCGTGGTTCTGCCGTCATTCCAGAGGATCGCCGGGCGAATCACCTGATCCTTCTCATCCAGGATGACCAATCCGTGCATCTGTCCGCCGAAGCTGATGCCTGCTACCTGATTCTTGTCTGCATCCTTCAAAAGTTCCCTGATGCCTTCCATAGTCTGTTCATACCAGTCCTCCGGCTTCTGTTCCGACCAGCCGGGATGTGGGAAATACAGCGGATATTCCCGGGATACAATATTCCGGATGTTCCCTTCGCTGTCCATTAAGAGCAGCTTTACTGCCGAAGTACCGAGATCGATTCCGATATATAGCATGAATCTTCCTCCTAAGTTTGTGCTTTGCTTTAAGTTTTTCGTTCCATTGCGTGCCCGTGCACGCTATAGTCTTATCATAACCGTTGTGAGAAAGTTTTTCAAGTAGAAGTTTTATATTTTCTGTGATTTTCTTACAAAAAATGTTGGGTGGTTTATCTCTGTAACTGTTTCATCTCCGTGCCCGGACAAATACGTGCGTTTCATTGACTTCAAATCAAAAATATGTTACGTTATTACAAGATACAGGAGAAAATCACATGGCTACTATCAAGGAAATTGCGGCACTCGCCGGGGTATCCCGCGGCACCGTGGACCGTGTCTTAAATGACCGCGGCGCAGTGAACCCCGAGACCGCCGAACGCATCCGAAAAATTGCAAAAGAGCTGGACTACAAGCCAAATCGCGCCGGACTGGTACTGGCGGCGCAGAAAAAAAAATTGAAATTAGGTGTCATCCTGTTTTCCAGTGGAAACACATTCTTCCAGGATGTATTGTCGGGAATCGACGAAAAAGCAGAAGAACTCGCCGGTTATAACTGTACCGTCATCACGAAGCAGATCTCTTTTGGCGTGGACGCACAGCTTCTCGCAATCGACGAATTGCTGGCAGAAGAAGTGAACGGGATCGCCATGACCCCCTACAACGACGACCGGATCCGTAACCGGATCGATGCGTTATACGAGCAGGGGATTCCCGTGGTAACGCTGAACACGGATATCGAGAATTCCAGACGGCTGGCTTATGTAGGCAGCAATTATACGCGCAGCGGTGCTACAGCTGCAGGGCTTTTGCATTGGATGACTTCCGGCACGGTAAATGTGGGCATTGTCACCGGTTCCTCCAACATTCTCTGTCATACAGAGCGTATTGCAGGATTTCTGAAGACCTTAGAGCCATACTCCGACCGGATCCATGTAGTGGATACCGTGGAGGTTCACGACGACGAGGTGGAGAGCTATGAAAAGACGACCTCTCTTCTGTCAGCGCATCCCGAGATCAATGCACTGTTTTTTGCTGCCGGCGGTGTCTATGGCGGTTGCCGCAGTGTAGAGTCTCTTGGAAAAAAGGAGTCTATCCGTATCATCGCCTTTGATCTTGTCCCCACCACGAAGCAGATGTTAGAAAATGACACGATTGCCGCTACCATCTGCCAGCAGCCGAAAATACAGGGCAGCAAGCCTCTCGCACTGCTGTTTGCCTACTTAACTACCGGGGAAGCTCCGGAGAAGGAATACAATTATACGGCGGTAGATATCCGAATCAAAGAAAATATCTAAAACTTTCTTAAGATTCTTCCGACACCCTTGTCATTCACAACATATAGTATTATAATATACATATTATCTACGAAATGTTGTTTGAGGGGTACAGAAGCGGGGAGTCTTTTATCTATGAATTTATCAGATCTGAAGAGAAATGCATATATGTTGCGGGGTTCAGATGCAAAACGTGGCTACATGCGCTGGTGGCATTCCTTCCAGGGCATTTGTCCAACGACGAAGAAGACCCGCACTTTTTTTGTGGAATATAGTATTTTGAACCCGGCTCTCGGAGCCGCGCAGCCGATCTTAGGGCAGCATCCATATTACAAACGCCACGGCATGAAGCCTTCCTACCTCTGCATCAAGGCAGGTGTTTTCCCGGAAGACGGAGACGGTGGGCTGCAGTTACAGTCTTATTATCCCATGACTTCGCTGCAGGTGGCTCAGGATCCTTTTTATATGCAGATCGAAGACTGTGTCTTAAGTGAGAACCGTATCAGCGGTGCCATCGAAATCTCCGAGGAGACCGCAAGACATCGTTCCCTGATGACCGACGCCGGCAGTTTTATATGGGATCTGGAGGTTCATAAGGCTGTAGCATGCCATACCGGATATATTGCCAACGCTTTTTTCACTGCGATTCATGCACTGGAAAGCTTCTGGCACGGAGAAGGAATCCGTACCTTTTTCCGGGGAACCGTCATTTTGGATGGTGAGACCTATGAAGTCACGCCGGAGACCTCTTACGGCTATGCGGACAAGCACTGGGGTCGCAGCTACAATCAGCCCTGGCTGCAGTTTGCTACCGGTCATCTGATCAGTGAGCGCACCGGTCGGGAATTGAAGCATTCTGCCCTCGCCATCGACGGCTGTTGTCCGAAGTTTTTGTTTATCCCCATGCGGCGCAGAATTCTGCTGCAGTTGACCTATACCGGAGAAGATTTCGAGTACCACTTCGGTAAGCCTCTGACGCTGCCCCGCTGCAAATGGAAAGTCAAGGAGACCAACAACCGGTTCATCTGGC
>CAVJMX010000084.1:0-12625 GCA_963650795.1 Bacteroidales bacterium H4 | reverse complement strand
TACTTAGCGGTCGTACTTTGACCGCTTATGTACCGCTACGCTCTGCGACAGAGCGCGAGCGTGTCGCGTTTCTTATACCCTGCCAGGGGCTACGGGGATTCGATAGCATTCCTTAACTAACTCTCCAGTTACACGATCACGATCGGCATCCGATATTCATTCATCATTTCTTTTTGGTTCTTCAGTGCCAGATTCCCCAGATAGATCTGATTCCGAAGAATATCCAGATCCAGCATCCTAAGAGCCTCTCCGGGAAGCGATTGTCTCGCATCCGCCAGGCTGGTGACGAGAGGAATGAAACTGTTTTTCTTGATCTCGGTAAGCAGCGGCGTGGCATCCTTACGGAAACCTAATACTCTTGCGTAGGAAATATAATCTTCCGCCTTGCAAGTCTTGAACTCTTCCTTGGTCATATCTAACAGAATATGTAGCAGACATCTGCTGATGCGGGTATAAGTCATATCCTTGCTCTTCAGCAGATTGCAGAAGGAAGTGTATCCCGCGAAGGACGGCAGAGTATTGCGGATCCGGTCGGACAGATCCGGGGAAATATCCTGATACTTATCATAACCTGTGGAGTATTCCATCAGCAGCTTGTATTGCAGTGCCGCAGAAAAATCATCGGCAAACAGCGGTTTCTGTTCCGCTAGCGAGGCGCACAGTATCTCGTGGGCACTATCCGGCATCTGGGATGCCAGATAGGTGAGATCATGTCCTGCAGCCACGGACTGACGGATTGCGATAGCAGAACACTGGTTGGTGCCCAGGCGCTTGTCGTGATAATCCGCACCGACTCTGGTGGTGGTGAAGGGTTTGATCTTACTGTCTCTGGACATCAGCGCTTTCAGATACTCAATTCCCAGTATGTTGTTCGGAGAGGACAGTACGTCTTTGTCATCACTTAGGGAGGGGGCATACTGTAACAGCGCCCAGGTTCTGGCAATAGGGAAGGACATTCCTTTTTTCAGATTACAACGCAGGGATTCCGCATAAGGTTCCGGCTCCGTGTATAAAATTTCTGCTATCCGGGACAGGGCATCAATATCGCCGCATTCACTGCCGAAACACAGATTCGTTGTGACGCCCAGCTTGTCGAACAGGGCGACAGAACCTTTGGCGAAAAATTCCGCACTGGAAGCAGCGTAGCAGGTGGGAAGCTCCAGCACGAGATCCGCACCGTTTTCCAAAGCCATTTTCGCCCGAGTGAACTTATCCAAGAGGGCGGGAGCACCGCGCTGCATAAAGTTGCCGCTCATGACGATGATCGTATAATCGGCGCCGGTGGCTTCTCTGGCATGTTGTAACTGGTAAGCATGACCATTATGAAAAGGGTTGTATTCTGCGACAATACCGTTGACCTTCATAATATGGCTCCTTTCGTGAAGAAAAATAAACGTTAAAACGAATATAATAACGAACAGGGAATGTGAAAAAAATAACACACGCTGAAAGCGTTTACATGTGCATGGTTATCAGCTTATTTTGCAATAAAAATTCAGAGGTTGTATCTGAAAATATACAATTTTGCGAACATTATGCCCTTGTCTACTCCATATGTATTTAGTATAATATAAATACATCGGTTTGTTAAGATAAAACCAAAACTTTACAGAAGTTATTTGGGAGGAAGCGGGTATCCCCCGCCGGAAAGGAGAATGGATATGTCATACATTGACATGATTAAAGAGAGAGCAAGACTCGACAAAAAAACAATTGTATTACCGGAATCTAATGATAAGAGAACATTACTGGCTGCTGCCCGTATCGTGGAAGAGGGCATCGCAGACATCATTATGATCGGTGATGAAGAGAAGATCATGGATGGTGCAGGCTGGCTGGAAGTTGACCTGTCTAAAGTTAAGGTAGTTAACCCTAAAACAACTCCCAAGCTGGATGACTATGTGAATTTATTATATGAAACCAGAAAAGCAAAGGGCATGACCCCCGAGAAGGCAAGAGAGATCCTGTTAAATGATTACCTGACCTTCGGTATCGTAATGGTTAAGGCAAATGACGCTGACGGTATGGTAGCCGGTGCGTGCCATTCCACCGCAGATACCTTAAGACCTGCACTGCAGATCTTAAAGACTGCACCCGGCGTTAAGCTGGTATCCGCATTCTTCGTTATGGATACCGTATTCAAGGATCTGGGTGAGAACGGAACCTTCCTGTTCGCTGACTGTGGTCTGAACCAGGATCCAACTCCCGAAGAGCTGGCTGCCATCGCAGATACCTCTTCCAGAAGCTTCAAGTCCCTGATCGGCCCCAAGCCCGTAATCGCTATGTTAAGCCATTCCACCAAGGGCAGTGCAAAGCATGCTCTGGTTGACAAAGTAGTGGAAGCTACCCGTATCGCACATGAGGAGTATCCTCATCTGACCTTAGACGGCGAACTGCAGCTGGATGCAGCTCTGGTTCCCAGCGTAGCTAAGTCCAAGGCTCCCGGAAGCCCTGTAAACGGACATGCAAATGTCCTGATCTTCCCGAACCTGGATGCCGGTAATATCGGTTATAAGCTGGTACAGAGACTGGGCGGAGCAGAAGCTTACGGTCCTATGTTACAGGGTATCGCAAAGCCGGTTAACGATCTGTCCAGAGGATGTTCCTGGCAGGATATCGTCGGTGTCGTAGCACTGACTGCTGTACAGGCACAGCTGGTATAGTTTTCGTATAGTTCGTATAGTTATTGAAGAGAGAGGATTTTGATCATGAATATTTTAGTTATTAACTGCGGAAGTTCTTCCCTGAAGTTCCAGCTCATTGACTCCGAGACTGAGAAATGTATCGCTAAGGGTCTTTGCGAGAGAATCGGTATCGACGGAAGCCAGATCACCTATACTCCGGCAGGCGGCGAGAAGGAGCAGACAGTAACTCCCATGCCGGATCATACCGAAGCCATCCGTCTGGTACTGGAAGCTCTGACCAACCCTAAGACCGGTGTGGTAAAGAGCCTGGATGAGATCGGTGCCGTAGGACATCGTATCGTACACGGCGGCGAGAAGTTCGCAGCATCTACCATTATTACCGACGAAGTAATGAAAGCCATCGAAGAGTGTAACGATCTGGCTCCTTTACATAACCCTGCGAACCTGATCGGTATCAATGCCTGCAAAAAGCTGATGCCCACCACTCCCATGGTAGCTGTATTCGATACCGCTTTCCATCAGACCATGCCCGAGGAAGCTTATATGTACGGTCTTCCTTATGAGTATTATGAAAAATACAAGATCAGACGTTACGGTTTCCACGGAACCAGCCACTCCTATGTATCCAAGAAGGCAGCTGAGGTTCTGGGCAAAAAGTACGAAGATCTGAAGATCATCGTTTGCCACCTGGGTAACGGTGCCAGCGTATCTGCAGTCAAGAACGGTAAGTGCGTAGATACTTCCATGGGTCTGACTCCTCTGGAAGGTCTGATCATGGGAACCCGTTCCGGTGATATCGATCCCGCCATCATGGAGTTCATCGCTCACAAAGAGGGCAAGAACATCGACGAGATCATGACCATTCTGAACAAAAAGTCCGGTGTATATGGTCTGTCCAACAACCTGTCTTCCGATTTCCGTGATCTGGAAGCTGGTTACAACAAGGGCGATGCACACTGCATCCGCACCATGAACACCTACTGCTACCGTGTAGCAAAATACATCGGCTCTTATGTAGCAGCCATGAACGGTGTAGATGTGATCTGCTTTACCGCAGGTATCGGTGAGAACGCACCTTTGGTTCGTTCCCTGGTATGCGAGCATCTGGGCTACCTGGGCGTATCCATCGATGAGGATGCGAACCACAAGCGCGGCGAAGAGATCGCTATTTCCACTCCCGACAGCAAGACCACTGTTATGGTAATTCCTACGAATGAGGAACTTGCTATTGCCAGAGAGACAGTAAGTTTGGTAAAATAGGTTCGACGGAACCTTAAGAATGAGAACACCCATCAACCGGAGGCTCCGATTGGTGGGTGTTTTATTATGGTGAAGAATGATCAGAGGGAGAAAATATTATGAAAAAAAATGTGATCGTAGGACAGTCCGGGGGACCCACAGCGGTAATCAATGCCAGCCTGGCGGGCGTCTATAAGACAGCAAAGGACATGGGAGCAGATACCATATACGGTATGCGTTACGGCATCCAGGGACTGCTGGAGAAGAAGATCGTGGATCTGGGGGAAAAGATCCGCAACGACATGGACGTGGAACTTTTGAAGAGAACACCGGCATCCTTCCTGGGATCCTGCCGCTATAAGCTGCCAGAGATGAGTGAAGATAATGCCATTTATGAGAAAATATTTGCAATTCTGGAAGAACTGGAGATCATGGCTTTTTTCTATATCGGCGGCAATGACTCCATGGATACGATTAAAAAACTTTCCGATTATGCGGAGACAATTGACAGCCCGATCCGTTTCATCGGTGTCCCCAAGACCATTGACAATGACTTAGAGGGTACGGATCACACGCCCGGTTACGGCAGTGCGGCAAAATATATCGCTACCGTCACCAAGGAACTGGTGCGTGACGGTCTGATCTACGAGATGCAGAGCGTGACTGTCATCGAAATCATGGGCAGAAATGCCGGATGGCTCACCGGCGCGGCAGTACTTGCTAAAAGTGAAGACTGCGAAGGACCGGATCTGATCTACCTGCCGGAGGTCCCTTTTGATGTGGACAACTTCCTGGAAAAGGTAAAGAAACTGGTCAGCGAGAAACAGTCTATTGTCATTGCGGTATCTGAGGGCATCAAGACCGCAGACGGCAGATATGTCTGCGAATTGTCGGCACATTCGGAGAAGACAGATTCCTTCGGACATGTGCAGTTATCCGGTACCGGTAAATATTTATCCGACCTGATCATCGAGAAATTAGGTTGCAAATCCAGAGCCATTGAATTGTCTACCCTGCAGCGCTGCGCCGGACATCTGACTTCCCGCGTGGATATCACCGAGGCTTATCAGGTAGGCGGAACCGCAGTGAAGGCTGCCTTTGAAGGCAAGACCGGTCAGATGGTGATCTTAAAGAGAGTATCCCAGGATCCCTATATCTGTACCACAGATCTTTACGATGTGCACAAAGTAGCAAATTTGGAGAAAAAAGTGCCTCGTTCCTGGATCACGGAAGAGGGCGATTACGTGACAGCAGAAATGAAGAACTACATCGAGCCTCTGATCCAGGCGGAACTGACGCCGATCATGATCACCGGACAGCCCAGACACATTATTATTGATTAAAAAATTAAAATCACTACTTGACGTTAGCATACTAAAGCAGTAAAATAAATAAAAATTGAAAAAAGCGGTAAGAAACCAATGATGTGGAGATAAAAACAGTTCGTGCACTTACAGAGAGACCGGAGGCTGAGAAAGGTTGGAACGCAGGTTGTTAAATGGACCACGGAGGGCGCAGTCAAAGAGGACAAAAAAGATAATCGATGGATGATCAATGATACCTCGAGTATTCTGCGACGTGAGGACATACGTCAGTTGTCGGGGATATGTTAGTATCCGGTAAGGGCACATGGTACGGAAAGTACCTGTGAAACAAGGTGGCACCGCGGGAAATGTAAATGACCCGTCCTTGACAGAAGAGATTTCTGTCATGGGCGGTTTTTTTGTAATCTTTCAGAGCCATGAAATATTGACATATATTCGTCGAATGCTTGCATTCGTAAGAATATATGAAAATATTTCTTTGGCGAGATAGCCCCAATGAGCAAAAATTAAGTTCCGAAGGAACGTTTTGCGAATGGGGCTCTGAAAGATTACAACAGTTTGATTAAGGAGGAGTATCGGAATGAAGATTACACCCACATTGGAAGAATGTAAAAACATTG
Organism: Bacteroidales bacterium H4; assembly: GCA_963650795.1. Lineage (GTDB taxonomy): Bacteria > Bacillota > Clostridia > Lachnospirales > Lachnospiraceae > Acetatifactor. The sequence continues at coordinate 6,796 of CAVJMX010000084.1, read as the reverse complement.
CAGCAGAGGGTAATTACGGAGTGATTCCCATCAGCACCGAACTGTATGCGGATATGACCACTCCCATCGAAGTGCTTAGGATCTTGAAAAAGGTCAGCGGGCATGTCTATCTGCTGGAAAGTGCGGAGGCGGATAAGCGATGGGGCAGGTATTCCTTTTTAGGATACGATCCGTTGTTAGAAATCACCTGCTACAACGGTAAGACCACAATAAAATCAGAGCTTACCAGCCGGACGGATTCCGGAGATGTCAGAGGGATCATCCGGGATGTCATGGAAGAGAACAAGAGCCCCAAGCTTCCGGGGCTGCCTTCCTTTACCGGAGGTCTCGTAGGGTATTTTTCCTATGATTACATCAAATACAGTGAGCCGACCCTCCACCTGGATGCAAAGGATGAGGAAGGCTTCCAGGATGTGAACCTGATGCTGTTTCACAAGGTCATTGCTTTTGACAATTACAGACAGAAGCTAATCCTGATCCTGAATATCAAGACCGATGATCTGGAGATCAATTATCATAGAGCAGAGCGGGAGCTGAACAATATGAAGGAGCTTCTGTTAAACGGAGAAAAGGCAGAACACATTCCCTGCAAACTCCGGACGGATTTCCAACCCCTGTTCAATGAAGCAGCCTATTGCAACATGGTGGAGAAAGCCAAACATTATATCCGTGAGGGAGACATCTTCCAGGTAGTGTTATCCAACCGACTGGAAGCGGAGATGGAAGGAAGCCTGTTAGATGCCTACCGGGTACTCCGCACCGCGAACCCTTCCCCGTATATGTTCTATTTCTCCGGCAGCGACGGCGAGATCGTGGGAGCAAGCCCCGAGACACTGGTGAAATTAGAAGACGGTGTATTGCATACTTTCCCCTTAGCAGGGACGAGACCCAGAGGAGCCACCGAGGAAGCAGACAAGGCGCTGGAAGCGGAACTGTTAGCAGATGAAAAAGAGCGCTCCGAACACAATATGCTGGTGGATCTGGGACGGAACGACATCGGCAAGATCAGCCAGATCGGTACCGTGGAAGTCGAAAAATATATGTCCATCGAGAGATATTCCCACGTCATGCACATTGGTTCCACGGTGCGGGGCGTGATCAGAGAAGATGCAGACGCGCTGGATGCGGTGGATGCCATCCTTCCCGCAGGAACCTTGTCGGGAGCACCGAAATTACGTGCCTGCGAGATCATCAATGAACTGGAAGACAACAAGAGAGGCATCTACGGCGGAGCCATCGGATACATCTCCTTTACCGGCAATCTGGACACCTGCATCGCTATACGGCTTGCTTTCTCCAAGAACGGAAAAGTATTCGTGAGATCCGGCGCCGGTATCGTGGCGGACAGCGTACCGGAGAAGGAATACAGAGAATGTATCCAGAAGGCAGCAGCCGTCAGACAGGCTCTTCAGAAAGCACAGGAGGGAATGGAAGCATGATATTACTGATTGATAATTATGACAGCTTTTCCTATAACGTATATCAGCTGGTAGGAAGTGTGAACCCGGATATCCGGGTGATCCGCAATGATGAATACAGCGTGGATGAGATCCGTGCCATGAATCCCTCCCACATTATATTATCCCCGGGACCCGGCAGACCGGACAAAGCCGGTGTCTGCGAAGAGGTGATCCGGCAGCTTGGCGGGAAGATTCCTATCCTCGGTATCTGCCTGGGACACCAGGCCATCTGTGAGGTAGCGGGAGCAACCGTGACCTATGCATCTCATCTGATGCACGGAAAACAATCCGTGGCAACTCTGGATACGGACAGTGTATTGTTCCGGGGCATGAAAAAAGTCATTACCGTGGCAAGGTACCATTCACTGGTAGCGGATCCGCAGACGATACCCACGGAATTAAAAGTGACCGCAGTTACCGAAGACGGCGAAGTCATGGCGGTAGAACAGACAGAGAAACAGATTTATGGCGTACAGTTCCATCCGGAATCCGTGCTGACACCGGACGGACGACAGATCATTGTGAATTTTTTACAGACGAAGAAAGGAGCAGGAAGAAACATGATTAAAGAGGCAGTAGCAAAACTGGTAAAAAATGAGGACATCGGATACGATATGGCAAAAACCGTTATGGATGAGATCATGAGCGGTGAGGCAAGCGATATTTTAAAAAGCGCATACTTAACAGCATTGAGCCAAAAGGGTGAGACCATTGAGGAGATCACCGGTTCCGCAGAGGAGATGCGGAAGTTTGGCAGAAAGCTGGGAGCAGATGTGGAAGCACTGGAGATTGTGGGAACCGGCGGTGACGGATCCAATTCCTTCAATATTTCCACTACGGCATCCATCGTGATCTCTGCTGCAGGCGTACCGGTAGCCAAGCACGGCAATCGTGCAGCCAGCTCCAAATCCGGCGCGGCAGACTGTCTGGAAGCACTGGGTGTCAATATCACCATAGAGCCGGAACAGAGCAAGAAGCTGTTGGAAGAGATCGGCATCTGCTTCCTCTTCGCACAGAAATACCACACCGCCATGAAATATGTGGGACCCATCCGTAAGGAACTGGGCATCCGCACTATTTTCAATATCTTAGGACCTCTGGCAAACCCCGCAGGACCGGTATATCAGATCATGGGCGTGTACGATGAAAGCCTGCTGACTTCCATGGCAAAGGTATTGTCCAATCTGGGTGTAAAGAGAGGCATGGTAGTCTACGGTCAGGACAGACTGGATGAAATCTCCGCAAGCGCACCTACCGCAGTCTGTGAGATCGACAACGGCACCTTTAAAAATTATGTGATCACACCGGAAGATTTCGGCATGGAAAGATGCACGAAGGAAGATCTGGTAGGCGGAACGCCCCAGGAAAATGCAGAGATCACCAGAGCTATCTTAAACGGCGAAAAAGGACCCAAGCGTAACGCAGTACTGTTGAACGCGGCAGCAGCCCTGTATGTGGCAGGCAAGGCAGACAGCATGGCAGACGGTGTGAAGCTGGCAGAGAAGGTCATCGACACCGGGCTTGCCAAGGCGCAGTTAGAGCGTTTCATCAAGTTAAGTAATGAAGTATAAGCGGGAGGCAGGAACATGATACTGGATACCATAGCAGCGTCCACTTTAGAGCGGGTGGCAGCAGCAAAAGAAGCACTGCCCCTGACAGAACAGATCGCCAGAGCAAAAGATCTGGATGCGAATACGGGATTTCCTTTTGAACAGGCGCTGGCGAAGCCCGGAATGAGCTTTATCTGTGAGGTGAAAAAAGCCTCTCCCTCCAAGGGATTGATCGCTGCGGATTTCCCCTATGTGCAGATAGCAAAGGAATACGAAGCGGCAGGAGCAAATGCGATTTCTGTGCTGACGGAACCGGCGTATTTCCAGGGAAAGAACGAATACCTGACCGAGATCCGGCAGGCGGTGAAGATCCCGTTACTCCGGAAAGACTTCACAGTGGACGAATACATGATCTATGAGGCGAAAAATATCGGTGCGGATGCGGTGCTTTTAATCTGTGCCATCCTGTCCCCCATGCAGCTATCAGAGTATGCGGGGATCGCAGGAGAGCTTGGGCTGTCGGCACTGGTGGAAGCCCATGACGAGCGAGAAGTGGAAATGGCTTTACAGGCAGGAGCAAAGATCATCGGTGTCAATAACCGGAATCTGAAAGATTTTACAGTGGATATTAATAATTCCGTGCGGCTGCGGGAACTGGTGCCGGAGAATATCCTCTTCGTATCCGAAAGCGGCATGAAGACGAGACAGGATATTGCGAGACTGGAAGAGAACGGTACGAATGCCGTCCTCATCGGAGAGACACTGATGCGCAGCGGGGATAAGAAAGCGGCACTGCAGGAGCTTCGTGGAGGAATTGTTTTATGAAAGTAAAAATGTGCGGTCTCTACCGTCCGGAGGACATCGACTATGCCAATGAAGTGCAGCCGGACTATGTGGGATTTGTATTTTACGAAAAGAGCCACCGGGCGGTTACGAAGGAGCAGGCGGCGGAATATCGTAAGAAGCTGTCACCTTCGATCCGGACGGTGGGCGTGTTCGTAAATGAGGATCCGAAGAATATCATAGAGCTGTTAGAGGAAGGCATCTTAGATGTGGCACAGCTCCACGGAGATGAGACGGAAGAGGATATCCAGTACCTGCAGGCGGTCTGCGGCAAACCGGTGATCAAGGCGGTCAAAGTAAGGGACCGGTACGACGTGGAAGCCTGGCTGGACAGCAGCGCGGACTATTTACTGTTTGACAATGGAATGGGAACGGGACAGGCTTTTGACTGGAACGTGCTTAATGGAATCGACAGAGAATTTTTCCTGGCGGGAGGATTGCATCCGGAGAACCTGACGGAAGCCATGGAAACGGTGAGACCCTACGCGGTGGATTTAAGCTCCGGCATCGAGAGTGACAGGAAGAAGGATCCGGAGAAGATGCGCCGGATCATGGAACTGGTACAAGAATATAATAAGTAAACAAAAAGAGAGGATAAACATATGAGCAAAGGACGTTACGGAATCCACGGAGGGCAATATATCTCCGAGACATTGATGAATGAACTGATCCATCTGGAAGAGAGCTATGAGCATTATAAGAAGGATCCGGAATTCAATGCGGAATTGAACAAGCTGTTGAATGAATATGCCGGTCGTCCCTCTCTGCTGTACTATGCGGAGAAGATGACGAAGGATCTGGGCGGCGCGAAGATCTATTTAAAGAGAGAGGATTTAAACCACACCGGCTCCCACAAGATCAATAATGCCTTAGGACAGGCACTGCTCGCCAAGAAGATGGGCAAGACACGACTGATTGCGGAAACCGGTGCCGGACAGCACGGGGTAGCTACCGCAACGGCAGCAGCCTTCTTAGGCATGGAATGTGAGATCTTCATGGGAAAAGAAGATACCGACAGACAGGCACTGAATGTTTACCGTATGGAGCTGCTGGGAGCCAAAGTGCATCCCGTAACGTCCGGGACCATGACCTTGAAGGATGCCGTCAATGAGACCATGAGAGAATGGTCTAACCGTGTGTCAGATACCCATTATGTACTGGGATCCGTTATGGGACCGCATCCCTTCCCCATGATCGTAAGAGATTTTCAGAGTGTTATCAGCGAAGAAGCAAAAGAGCAGATCCTGAAAGCAGAAGGAAAGCTTCCGGCAGCCGTAGTAGCCTGTGTGGGCGGTGGCAGCAATGCCATGGGTGCGTTCTACAACTTTATCGAGGATAAGGACGTGGAGCTCATCGGCTGTGAGGCAGCAGGCAAAGGTGTGGATACGGCACTGACCGCAGCCACCATTGCTACCGGTTCCTTAGGAATCTTCCATGGTATGAAATCTTATTTCTGCCAGGATGAATACGGACAGATCGCTCCCGTTTATTCCATTTCCGCAGGATTGGATTATCCCGGTATCGGACCGGAGCACGCTTATCTGCATGACATCGGCAGAGCACAGTATGTGCCCATCACAGATGACGAGGCAGTAGATGCTTTTGAATATCTGGCAAGGACCGAAGGTATCATCTGCGCTATCGAGAGCGCCCATGCGGTGGCACAGGTGCGGAAGATCGCGAAGAATTACAGCCCGGATCAGAGCATTATCGTATGTCTGTCCGGCAGAGGCGACAAGGATGTGGCAGCGATCGCAAGATACCGCGGCGTGGATATTCACGACTGATGGACGTTCCACGATTTGCCATAGAAAATCAGATAAGAAGAATTAAGAAGAAATGGAGACAGATACGATGAGTAAATTGGAAAAAGTATTTGATACACCGAATAAAAAAGCATTCATCGGCTTCCTCACCGCAGGAGATCCGGATGCAGACAGCACCGTAAAATTTATTTTAGAGATGGAGAAGGCAGGAGCGGATCTCATAGAGATCGGCATTCCCTTTTCCGATCCTACGGCAGAGGGCGTGGTGATCCAGGAGGCTAATATCCGCTCTCTTGGTAACGGCATGACCACGGACGGTGTGTTCGAGATCGTGAAAAGAGTGCGGGAACAGTCCCAGATTCCGTTGGCATTTATGACCTATGTGAATCCGGTATTCCATTACGGCTATGAGAAATTTTTTACCAAATGTGACGAACTGGGCATCAGCGCCATCATTATTCCCGATGTGCCTTACGAAGAGAAGGCAGAGGTGGAAGCTCCCGCCAAAGCCCATGGCGTGAAAGTAATCTCCATGATCGCGCCCACTTCCGAGAGCCGTATCCGTCAGATTGCATCGGAGGCGGAAGGCTTTATCTATGTGGTAAGCTCCATGGGCGTCACCGGCGTGCGCAGTGAGATCAAGACGGATCTGCCCGCTATCGTGGAAAGCATCCGCGCCGTGACCGACGTTCCCTGTGCCATCGGATTTGGTATCAGCACCCCGGAGCAGGCGAAAGCCATGGCAGCCATCTCCGACGGAGCCATCGTCGGTAGCGCCATCGTGAAGATCATCGCCAAGTATGGCAAAGACGCAGCTCCTTACATCGGAGAATACGTGAAGAGTATGAAAGATGCCGTAGCGGAAGCGTAAAAAACAAGACCCTCAGATTCCTATGGACAATTCGATTTGTTCATGGGAATTTTTTTGAAAAGGATGCAATTATGTACAGTGGTATGTTATTATTTAATAAAACGATAATCACAGATTGTACGGTGGAAGTAGAATTTTTACCGGCGCAGGAAGATTCGTTGTCGTATCTGTTTATGACGTTTGAAAAAGACGGAACGGAATGGAAGATCAGCAGTTACGGACTGGAAAAGTAGGCAGACAAAGAATGCAAAAATTGTATGAAAATCCTACAAAATTTTGTTGACAAAAGAGTATTGCCTATGTATA
>CAVJMX010000083.1:0-12717 GCA_963650795.1 Bacteroidales bacterium H4 | reverse complement strand
TCCTCGAAGATCATATGCATCTCAACCGCCCCCTGTCTGGTCAGTTCCAGCAGATGATCCCGAAACTTGATTCGGCTTTTGCAGAGAGTTTCACCCTCATCCATCCTCTCCTCATAGAGCAGATAGTGACTGTCGTTTCTCTTAAAATATTGTGCCGGCTGCGCGGTCTCCACCGCATCGCCTTTCGGATCCTGCCCGGAAGCATGCAGCCCGGACAGAACAAGTTCTACCTCTCGATTCATTTTCTATCGTCCTTTAATTCCCTTTAGTACTCATCGATCTTGATGGTCTTGGCTGACAGGATCCCGTATTTGATAATGGAATTTGCAAAACGCTTGAATTTCTCTGCACCGTCGCTGACATAGAACTGGTACTTATTCTCTCCCAGATGAGGCTCCTCCTCATTGAGAATGTCATAATGCTGTAACAGTTCCTTCAATTCTCTGGCGGTCTCGTATGCCGGATTCACCAGTGTCACCTGATCTCCCATGACGCGTCCCACCGTAGAACGGATCAGTGGGTAATGTGTACAGCCCAGAATCAGGGTGTCAATGTCAATATCGATCAACTCCGTCAGATAACGCTTCGCGATCTCATCGGTCACGGGATCTTCCCACAGGCCTTCTTCCACCAGCGGTACGAACAGCGGACAGGCCTTGCCGTAGATCGTAACGTCTTTATTCAGTTCCTGTATGTATTTGTTGTACATCTGACTGCCGATGGTCGCCTCGGTGGCGATCACGCCGATACGGCCGTTGCGTGTCACCTCTGCCGCTGTCTTGGCTCCCGGCTTGATTACACCGATGATCGGAACGTCGATCTCTTTTTCCAGTTCATCCAGTGCATAGGCACTTGCCGTATTGCAGGCCACCACGATGGTCTTCACCTGAAAGGTCTCCAGGAACCTCACGATCTGCTTTGAAAAACGGGTCACAGTCTCTTTCGACTTACTACCGTAGGGCATTCTTGCCGTATCTCCGAAATATATGATCTTCTCATTGGGAATCTGCCGCATGATCTCCCGGGCCACGGTCAGTCCGCCGATGCCGGAATCGAATACCCCGATGGGGGCATCCTTTTTCAGCGCAGTAACATTCTCCTGATACATGGGATTTCTCCTTTTATTTTTTTAACATCGTAAGCAATCTGCTCTTAAAGTGGATCTGTTCGGGATCCGCCTCCAGAATCTTCCAGTAGATCTGACTGTCGGAATTCCATTCTACCACTTCCGCTTCTTTCTGTACAGTCTCAGTCTCTGTACGGGTGTCCTGCCCGTCGTATACGATCTCGTAGGTAGAAGGCAGCATGGTCAGCTCCGGGTAGATCACACCCCACCAGCCGTAGCAGGCAAATGCAATCATGGCGGCTTTCAGTCCCGACTTCAGTCTGCAGGAGATTCCGCTCTCCCGGATCTTCTTTCCGATTTTTTCGCAATAAACATATAATCTATCCATCAGCGAACCTCTTTCCATCATTTTCTTCTATGGAAATCATTACCGCTTTCCGGACAGATTATACTTTTTGAAATCTATTTATTTTTCTCCCGTTCCAGACGGATCTGGCGGATGATGGCTTTTTTCTGATTATCGATATGCACCTTCGCCATTTCGGATGCTGTCTCTTTGTCTTTTTTCACGATACTTTCATAGATGACCTTATGTTCCTGCACCAGTCGTTCATGCTGGCTGAAATCCTTGATATATTCAAAGCGGTAACGGTACATCTGCTCGGACAGATTGTTGACCAGCTGAATCAGGCGCTGGTTCCCCGTGGCCTGTACGATAATATCATGCAGCGCCACATCCGCCTGTGCGATCTGTTTAATGTCATCGGTCTTCACTGCCGCCTCGAAGTTATCACAGGCTTTTTTCAGATCCTGCAATTCTTCCGGAGTGATCCGGTCGCAGGCCAGTTCCACACAGAGTGCATCCATGGCCCGTCGGACCTCCAGCACATCGTTCATGCTCTTCTCCGTGATCTGTGCCACTTCCGCGCCCCTTCTGGGGATCATGGTCACCAGCCCTTCCAGCTCCAGCTTGCGGATAGCTTCCCGGATCGGGGTCCTGCTGACTCCCAGCTTGTTGGCAAGATGGATCTCCATCAGCCGCTCTCCGGGCTTCAGTTCTCCCGTGAGAATGGCCTGCCGCAACGTATTGAATACCACATCTCTGAGTGGCAGAAACTCATCCATTGTCACCTGTAAATTATCCTGCATACCTCTTCTCTGACATTACTCGCAGAATTCCGTCAGGAATATCTGCTTAGCCAGCTGTTCCTCCTCTAATTTTTCATATGCCCTGCGGGCCATATCCTTCTCTACAAAAATACCGAATACCGTGGGACCGCTGCCGCTCATCAGGCTGTTGATGGCTCCCAGCTCCTTCATCCGGTCCTTGATGGTCTGTATCACAGGATACGCACTGACCGTTACCGTCTCCAGCACATTTTCCATGCGATCCAGAATTCCCTGTAAGCTTTCCTCGGCGATGGCTTCCACCATGCCATCGATATCCGGATGCTTTACGATCTCCTGGGCATCCAGATGCTCATAGACATATTTCGTCGATACATTAATGTCCGGTTTCGCTACCAGCACATAGCAGTCCGGTGCCGGAGCAAGCGGCGTCAGCTTCTCGCCGATACCCTCCGCCAGAGCCGTACCTCCCATAACGCAATAGGGAACATCCGCACCGATCTTCACGCCCAGTTCCATCAGATCCTTCAACGTACATCCCAGATCAAACAGCCTGTTCATTCCCTTCAGGGTAGCTGCCGCATCTGTGCTGCCTCCCGCCATTCCCGCTGCAATGGGGATGTGCTTCTCCAGGTGGATCTCCACGCCTTCGCTGATATGATACTGTTCCATCATGAGCTTTGCTGCTTTATAGATCAGGTTATCCTCGTTCGTCGGAAGCTCACCGGAATCCGTGGTAATGACGATACCGTTCTGTATCCGTTTAAAATCCAGCACATCGTAGATACCTACGGTCTGCATGACCATTTTCACTTCGTGATAACCGTTCTCGAGTCTTCTGACCACATCCAGTCCCAAATTGATCTTGGCATACGCTTTTATCCGATATTCGTTCATTTTTGTCTCCTAGCTGCGCTATCCAGAATAGCTTGTATACACATATTGTACTTAATTTTATACAATCCTGTGTACTTTGTCAATGGAGTGTGGGGTTTTCTGCGGATTTTTCTATTTTTCTATTTTTCCAAAAATCATCTAAAGAATCCACTATTATGGGACGATATAACAAGTGAAACCCAAAATTTTCAAAAGGTATTTTAAGCTAAGTCACGGATGACAGAAAAGAGGAAACTATGAGCGTAAACGGAGTTACATCTACCCAGGCAGCTGCAGCCTACAGCTATAACAGCACAAGTGCAGCAAAAGAAAAGACTTCCGCAGAGGAAGCAACCACTAAGACTACGAAAGATACCGGTGTGATCTATGAGCACAGCACCGACACCAATACTTCTTCCACCAAAAAGACTTATAAGCCGGACACCGCTTTGATCAACAAATTAAAAGCAGATGCAGATGCGCGTACCAGCCAGCTGCGTTCTCTGGTCGAGCAGATGATGGGGAAGCAGGCTACCACCTATGGCAACGCCAATGATATCTGGTCCTTCCTGCGGTCCGGCAATTATACCGTAGATCCTGCGACCAAGGCGCAGGCACAGGCGGATATCGCAGAGGACGGTTACTGGGGTGTGGACCAGACCTCCGACCGTATCATCCAGTTCGCCACTGCTCTGACCGGCGGCGACCCGGACAAGATCGAAGCTATGCGTGATGCATTCAAGAAAGGCTACGCACAGGCCGAGAAGACCTGGGGCGGTTCTCTTCCCGAGATCTCCCAGAAGACCTACGATGCCGTAATGGAGAAGTTCGACAAGCTGGCAGCAGACGCCGGACTGACCACCGAAGGCTAAATTTCGATAGCTAAATTCCTTTTACCAGCAATATTTTCTGCCCGGGTCGTAATTCATCACTGTCCAGGGCATTCAATTCTCTCACAGTATTCACCGGCATGTGATATTTTCTGCCGATGCTCCACAGGTCATCTCCCGGTGCGGTAATGTAGATCACCGCACTGGGCAGGCCTGCCAGCACGGCACTGTCAAGTTCCTGTTCCTCCACTTCTTCGATGGCATTCACCGGAACATTCTTCATCACTGTTGTGGAAAAAGACAGCACCGCCTTCACATCCAGTTCTTCCCCCTCTAAGAGATTCACCTGCAGCTGTTCCAGTTCACTGTGTACCTGTGCCTGATCTCCCGCAGTCACTCCCGCTACATTCAGCGTATATTCATAAGGGATCTGTTCTCTGGTGCTCACATAGGGGGTCTCATCCTTCTCCGTAACGCACAACACCGTAAGATCAATACTGCCCTGCAGCCGGATCCCTTCCGGGGTAATCTCCCGGTGGTCGATACTTACCGTTCCTTCGCTGTGAATTATCTGCAGTACCGGGGCGCCGATATTCGTCTGCCTGTGATCCGTTATCTTGGTCTTGCCCGTGATCCTCGACAGCAGCTGACGCACATTTGCATCCCTTGTGTTAGGGATGACTTCTTTCGTCACCCCGTAGATATCTCTTAGAATGTCAATTTCTTCCTCCTCATAGAGGCGGATATTCAATTCCAGCGCGCATTCCAGTCCCAGGATCCGCTCCTCCCCATCCAGATCCGGTTGGATCGTCAGTTCCGGCTGTCCATGTTCCTGCCTGATCAGTGCATAGCGGATGTCCGGCAGCAAAGTCTCCCGACAGCCCTGGCATTCCAGCGTACCGTCTAAAGGGATCGTCGTCTCGTATGACCGGATGGACCGTTCTTCTCCCTCCGCCTCATAGAGGACGAAGATCTGAATATCTCCCCGGATGGAAATACTCTCCTCCTGAGGCTTCATCTCCACATCCCGAAGGGATATGTTGCTCCATAGGATCTGATACACATTTGGATAACTGGAAGGCAGAGGAATCTCCTCTTTTTTCCGGAAAATATCGTTTTTGCAAATGGCAAGCTGTGTCACTTCCATGGGGGATATCCGATATTCCACGCCATCTTCCGCACTATCCTCCCGGATTCCAACGGGCAGCTCCTCGTCGTAGATTTCCTCGATCCGGGCGGTCAGACATAACAGTGTCTGCAGGTTCAACTTCCGGGAATTGATCATATTAACAGTGAAATCCTCCACCGTTCCATCCACTGCCACCGTATCCGAAGGCAAGGTGCCCTCCATATGGATCTTCTCCTCAAAAGGAAGTGCTCCGCTTAACAGGATCAGGCTGCTGCCCGCTTCCTGGGTATGATACAAAATGGCATAGCCCAGCTTTCCCCGCACGGTCACTTCATCCATACCCGGACGGATCTCTTCTATGACGATCTCTCCTTTTTCCAGATTCAGGGTACTGATATCCGGTTTATCTTCCGGAAGATTCAGATCCTCCTCCATGGTAAACTGCATGACGGTGGACCGTTTTACCCGGTCCATATGTATATTTCTCTTGATCAGTTCCACAATAACAGACCTCCATATATACAGATATGTCTATATATATGAAGGTCTGTGTTATTTTATACCGTATTCAGTTCTCTGAGTCTTACTGCACCGCACCGATTAAGTCCGTCAGGTTCTCCACATGATAGGTGCGCATGTAATCCTCGATGCCCTCCACGACTTTCACCGTGGTATAAGGATCCACGAAATTCATGGCTCCCACGCTAACCGCACTGGCACCTGCCAGGATAAATTCGATGGCATCTTCCGCCGTAGCGATACCGCCCATGCCGATGATTGGGATCTGTACCGCCTGTGCCACCTGGTATACCATGCGGACCGCAATGGGCTTGATGGCAGGACCGCTCATGCCGCCGGTCTTATTTGCAATGGCGAATTTTCTGCGGTGAATATCGATCTTCATGCCGGTGATGGTATTGATCAGGGACAGGGCGTCCGCACCTGCTGCCTCTGCCGCTCTTGCCATCTCCGTGATGTCCGTTACGTTGGGGCTCAGCTTCATGATGATGGGCTGTTTTGCATGCTTTTTCAGCTCGGAAGTAATGTTGTACAGGGCATCCGCCTTCTGTCCGAAAGCAATGGCACCTTCCTTCACATTAGGGCAGGATACGTTGATCTCCAGCATGCTGACTGCCGGCTCGTCTCCCAAGCGCTCTACTACGTCCACGTAGTCCTCCACGGTCTTGCCGCAGACATTTACGATGATCTTCGTATCGTATTTTTTCAGAAAAGGAATGTCTCTCTCCATGAATACGTCAATGCCGGGGTTCTGTAAGCCGATGGCATTGAGCATGCCGCCGTACACCTCCGCTACGCGGGGAGTAGGGTTGCCGGGCCAGGGCACATTGGCTACACCCTTGGTCACCACGGCACCCAGGCGGTTCAAATCTACGAATTCTTCATATTCCATACCGGAGCCAAAGGTTCCGGAAGCTGTCATTACGGGGTTTTTAAAAGTCACTCCTGCGATCGTTGTCTGTGTATTCATCAGATCTCTACCTCCTCAGCGTCAAATACAGGTCCATCGGTGCAGATTCTCGCGTTGTGCACATGCGAATGATGATCCACTTCCTTCGTCTTTACGACACAGCCCAGGCAGGCTCCCACGCCGCACGCCATATGCTCTTCCAGGGAGATGTATGCCTTGATGCCTTTTTCTTCTGCGTACTTTTTAATGGCACGGAGCATGGGCATCGGTCCGCAGGCGAAGATCACATCTGCCTGTAATCCGTTCTCTTCGATGGCATTCATGACATTGCCCTTCGTGCCGACGCTGCCATCCTCGGTGGCAATGTATACGGTACCGTTCTCCGCCAGGTCTTCCTTTAAGAACAGCTGATGATCACGATATCCCACGATGATCTGCTTGTCCGCGGATGCCGGAAGCTCTCTGGCAAGCTCCAGCATGGGAGGGATGCCGATGCCGCCGCCCATGAGGAATACCTTTTTGCCTTCCGCTGCCTCTGTGGGGAAGCCATTGCCTAAGGTTCCCAGGATTTCCACGCTGTCTCCTTCCTTATAAGAGGAAAATTCCGCGGTGCCCTGTCCGGCGATACGGTACACGATGCGCAGGGCATCCTTTTTATCGCTCACCTGGCAGATACTGATGGGACGGGGCAGCAGGGTGCTGCGATCCTTGGGGTAGACACCGATGAACTGACCGGCTTTTGCCTGCGCAGCCAGATCTGTAGCGATCCACATATCAAAAATTCTGGGTGCGATCTCCTTCTGAGAAAGCACGGTTGCTTTGATTTTCTTTTTCATGTTATTGTCCTTTTCTCTTCTATTACTATCTGATGCTATCTGATATCACGCTTACTGCGCTTCGTATACGATCTTACCGTCACAGATGGTCTTCTTCACTTCCCCTTTTAATTTCCATCCGGTAAAGGGAGTGTTCGTGGCTTTGGAAGCATAGCTCTCCGGGATAAATTCCGCCGCAGTATCGATCAGAATCACATCCGCAGGACCACCCTCGGCAAGGTACCCGGCATCCAGATGATACATTGCCGCCGGATTCGTGCTCATAAGACGCAGTAACTGCTTCATGGTAAGATACCCTTCATCCACCAGTTCCGTGATGCCCAGCGCCAGAGAAGTCTCCAGTCCTGTAATACCGCTGGGTGCTTCGGTGATAGGTTTTGCCTTCTCCTCTGCGGTATGGGGTGCATGATCCGTGGCGATCATATCGATAGTACCGTCCACCAGTCCCCGGATCACTGCCTGACGGTCCGCTTCCTCTCTTAAGGGGGGATTCATCTTCGCCAGAGTGCCGTATTTGATCACCGCATCCTCGGTCAGTGTAAAATGATGGGGTGTGGCTTCCGCATGGATGTTGGAGCATCTCTTTTTCGCCTGCCGCACCAGTTCTACCGCTTCCTTACTGCTGATATGCTGGATATCGATGCAGGCACCGGTCTCCTCCGCCAGCTTCAGATCCCGTTCCACTAAAGCGATCTCAGCCTCTCTGGAAGAGCCGCCGATTCCGTAGTATTCGCTGGCCTTTCCGCGGTTCACACCGTTGTTCTCAATGTATTTCGGATCTTCTTCATGGAAGCTGATAGGCATGTCCAGCTCTGCGGAGAGTTCCATGGCATGGCGCACCAGCTCCGCATCCAACAGGGGCACACCGTCATCCGTGAATCCCACAGCACCTGCCGCTGCCAGCTTCTTCATATCCGTCAGCTGCTTCCCCTGCATACCCATGGTCACGTTGGCGCAGGTCGTCACATGGATCCCCGTCTCCGCTCCCTTGTCCAGTATATACTTCAGGGTCTCCTCACTGTCCACGGTGGGCTTCGTGTTCGCCATCAGCACTACTGTGGTCACGCCGCCCTTCGCCGCTGCCGCTGCGCCGGTGTTGATGTCTTCCTTCGCCGTGAACCCGGGATCCCTGAAGTGCACATGCACATCCACCAGTCCGGGGGCAACTAACAGCCCTTCCGCGTTGATTTTTGTTACTTTTCCCTTCGGCGGCTCGATCTTCTCTGCGATCTGAATGATCTTGTCACCATCGATCAGAAGATCGAAATTGCCTTCTTTTCCCGATTTGGGATCGATCATATAACCATCCTGTATCAGTATCATATTGTCTCCGTTCCCGGACTTTTCCCGCCCGTTTCCATGACCAGTTTCTCGGAAAAGTTTACCATGTTTTCATGGAAAAGAAAAGAGTGTTATAATAGAAAAAAACGGAGGTTAAAGGCATGAAAACACGAGAGGAAGCACTAAAATACGGATTGTCTTTTCCGGATACTTATACAGAAATGCCCTTCCACGATCCCAACTGGCAGCTGGTACGGGTGAAGGGCAATAAAAAGGCTTTTTTATGGACTTATGAAAAGGATGGCTGTCTGCATCTGAATGTGAAGACCGATCCTGCCTGGCGGGACTTCTGGCGCAGCACCTTTTCTTCCGTCATTCCCGCATATCATCAAAATAAAGAGCACTGGAACACCATTATCTTAGACGGTTCCATCCCCGACGAGGATATCCGGCGGATGATCGCGGAAAGCTATGATCTTATCACCGACAGCCCCACGAAGCGGATCTACGAAGCGGTAAAAAAGATTCCGAAGGGCTGTGTCGCCACCTATGGGCAGGTCGCTGCCATGGCGGGAGAACCGAAGATGGCGCGGGCGGTGGGCAATGCCCTGCATAAAAATCCGGATCCCGACCATATCCCCTGCTACCGCGTCGTCAATTCCAAAGGCGAGCTCTCCGGTGCCTTCGCCTTCGGCGGTGCCGATGAGCAGGCGAACCGCTTACGGGCGGACGGAATTGAGGTCATAAATAACCGGGTGGATTTAGAGAGATACGGAATAACACTGTAAACCGATGACTATGCTGTTTTATTTCCGGTGTTTTTCTTTACATTAACGATACAGATTCCGATACATACCAGAACTAATGCGATCAGTGCATTCCATCCCAGTTCTGCGGAGCCCTCTCCCAGCCACCATGCGGACAGCAGCACGCCGAATACCGGGTTCGTGAAGCCGAAGATGGCTACCTTGGAGACAGGATTGTATTTTAACAGAATGCCCCACAGGGAATATGCCACTGCGGAGATACATGCCAGGTAGAACAGCATTAATAATGCACTTGCAGACACATGGGTGATCCTGCCGCCCAGACTAAAGCCCAGGATGACCATGACAATACCGCCTAAGATGAACTGGTAACCGCTGAGCATGACCGGGTTATCCTTTTTGGAATATTTCTTCATGAGGCAGGAAGACACTGCATAGGACAGGGCACACAGGAACAGACTGCCATCGCCCATCAGACTTAGATCCATGTCGATCTTCTGACCGTTCATGCTGACTACGATGACACCGGCGAAACCGATGATACATCCCAGCACCTTTTTCAGATCCAGCTTCTCCTGTCGGAAGATCAGGGCAGACACCAGAATGACGAAAAAGGTGTTGGAACCATTGATGATGGAAGCCTTGACTCCACTGTTATGCGCCAGTCCGATGTAGAAAAAGATATATTGCAAAATCGTCTGGAAGATTGCCAGCTTCACAATACTGGGTGCGGACGCTTTCGTGGGCACCAGCACCTTTTTCTGCAGAAGGCTGCCGATCAGAACTGCAAGAATTCCCGCCAGTATGAAGCGCATTCCGGCAAACAGGATCTGTGTCCAGGTCTCTCCGGAAGGAATCTGAAACAAGGCATATCCCAGCTTGATGCAGGGGGACGCACTTCCCCACAGAAAAGTACATACCAGTGCCAGGGCACAGACGACCCAGGTTTTCTGTAAAATCTCTGTTTTTTTCATTTCTGTTACTCCTCTTAACGCAAAATTTAAGTCATTATACTACATTTTTTTACTTTTGGCAAAAAATCCCGGCGGAATTTCTTCTGCCGGGATTTTCTTAATTACTTTTTCTTTTCTATCTGAGAACGGATGTCATCTTCTAAGATATGTTCCACATCCTTGGCTTCTTTACGGATGTTTTTCAGATTATCCCGTATCTCCTGTTCCTCTCTGGCGATCTCGGGATGCTCCTCCTTTTCTTCCTTAATGAACATACATAAAAAACTGCTCAGTAAAATCACACAGGAGATCCAGATGGTCTTCGCTCCTATGTATTTGATCATGTGTCCGCCCAGTGCAGCGCCGACTGCGAACAGGAAGATGATTCCAAAATAATAACCGGATTTACGCAAGATCTTTTTATCTTTCGTTTTTCCGTAAGCGCACAGGGATTCCATGCCGCTCCGAAGGTTGCCGATACACATGGTACTGGCGAACGCGTAGCCGTTCACCTTTCGGAATGCCTGTACCTGCATAGCGCAGGCAAAAGATACTAAGGCGTTTGCCAACAGATCCAGGGTATTCGGGAAGAATCCGACAGCAAACAGCAGGAGGATCTCCATTACCAGCACCAACTGTCTCCAGTGAATCTTCTGGGCCCTCTGATATTTCATACGGATGCATTCCGCCATCGCCACACCTAATGCGAAGAACAAAAGCGGTGAGAAATAGTGAATCGCCATCTGCCAGTTCCGGTCCACCAGATTCTGGGCAAGCAGTACAATATTACCGGTCTGGGCATTGGCAAATACCTTGCCTCGGTACATATAAGTATACGCATCCTGCAGACCGCCGGAGATCGACAATATTCCGGCGATCAGAAAAGACTCCGACATCTGTCCGTGTATTTTACGCTGCATAAGTTCTCATTCCTTTCAGGTACTGTATTTCCTTCCTACAGACATCTCCTGATTACAGTATAAGCAACGATATCTCCCGGAGGGGGACAATTCAAAAATGTGGTCACAGTTCGTCTCTATACTGGTAATACAACGGGGATTTTTACATTTTATCACATTTACCAGTCTTTGTGGAGGAACCGGGTGATACTTTTTCACCACTTCTCCGTCCCGGATCACGATCAGGGTGATCTGGCTGTCCAAATAGCCCAGAATATCCAGGCGCTCCGGCAGGGTCTCCCCCTCGATCTTGATCAGGTCTTTACAACCGTATTTCTGACTTTTTACAGATTGCAATAAGGCTACGGACTGGGTCTTGGACTCCAGTTCCAGCAGTCTGTAGATGTCCATTCCCTTTCCGGCGGGAATGTGGTCGATCACGACGCCGTTCTGAATCGATTCTACGTTTAACATACAAGCACCTTCTTTCCAGTCACAGGATCCGTAAGGTCTAACAGACTTAAGATCAGCGCCATACGGATAAATTTACCGTTCAATACCTGTTGAAAATAGGCGGCTCTCGGATCCGCATCCACTTCCGTGGCAATTTCGTCCACTCGGGGCAGAGGATGCAGCACAGGCATGTCCGCCTTCGCCAGATTTAGTTTCTCCTGATCTAAGATATAGATATCTTTCAGGCGGATATAGTCCTCTTCGTTGAAAAAGCGCTCCTTCTGTACTCTAGTCATATAGAGCACATCGAGCCCCGGCAGCGTATTCTCCAGGCTGGTCACCTCATGGTAGGGTGCGTTCGCAGGTTTCAGGGTATCCTCCACCAGATAATCAGGCACTTTCAGCTCCTCCGGAGAGATGAAATAGAATTCATTGCCCGGATAGCGCACCAGACTGTTCACCAGGGAATGTACGGTTCTGCCGAATTTCAGGTCACCGCAGAAGCCTACTTTCAAATGATCCAGGCGCCCCTTGCGCTGTCTTATGGTCAGCAGATCGATCATGGTCTGGGTAGGGTGGTTATGTCCACCGTCACCCGCATTGATCACCGGAATCCTAGAGTACATGGATGCCCGAAGGGGTGCACCCTCCTTGGGATGACGCATAGCGATAATGTCTGCATAACAGCTTACCACACGCGCGGTATCCGCCACGGTCTCTCCTTTGGTGGCACTGCACTGCTCCGCACCCGCGAAGCCCAGTGTCCTGCCGCCGAGGTTCAGCATGGCTGTCTCAAAAGAAAGTCTTGTTCTGGTGCTTGGCTCATAAAATAAAGTTGCCAGTATTTTCCCGTCCGCACAATGGGCGTACGCTGCGGGATCGGCAGCAATTCTGTCCGCCAGGTCTAAGATCTCCTGCGTCTCTGCTACCGACAGATCCAGTGAATCAATCAAATGTCGCATAACCTTTTCTCCTCTGTTTACTTTTTTTCAACCGCGTATTATACTATAATGCCAGGATTGTGGGAGTGCGGAGCACGGAACAATCCGTAGGCATCAAAGTCGGGGGCT
>CAVJMX010000082.1:0-12751 GCA_963650795.1 Bacteroidales bacterium H4 | reverse complement strand
CTTATAAAACCTTTTGATATTTCCCATCAATCCGCAGATTTTCAAGCTCTGGCCTATATTCATTCTCTTTTTGAACAGTTCCATCTTGCCATATTTCCAAAGCTCTTGCAAGCAAATCCGAAAAGATCGAAAAGAATATTTCCCTCTCTTGATTTTCGCACGTTAATTTGCTATAGTGTTTGAAGAATAACAGAATCGAGGAAAACTACATGAGTACTCTTACTTTTGGTTTTATCGGTTTGGGTCTGATCGGCGGTTCCATCGCCCGGGCGATCCGTCAGAATCTCCCCCAGTCCCGGATCATTGCATACGATATCAACGCAGACACCTTAAGAGAAGCTTCCCGATGCGGCGTAGCCAATGCTGTCACCACGAAAATCGACGCTTCTTTCTCTGCCTGCGATTATCTCTTCCTCTGTGCTCCGGTACAGAAGAACGATGAAAATCTCTCCGCTGTAAAAGAGATCCTCTCTCCCAGAACGCTTCTCACCGATGTAGGAAGTGTCAAGAGTGAGATCCACAGGGAAATCAAAAAAGCCGGGCTGGAAGGACAGTTTATCGGCGGTCATCCCATGGCAGGAAGCGACCGCGTAGGCTTTATCAATTCCAAGGCAGTCCTTTTAGAAAATGCCTACTACATTCTCACTCCCACGGATTCCGTTCCGGAGGAGAAACTCTCAGATTATAAAAATCTGGTACAGCAGTTAGGCGCCATTCCTCTGATCCTGGAACCGGCACAGCATGACTACGTCACCGCTGCTGTCAGTCACCTGCCCCATATCATTGCCGCCTCTCTGGTCAATCTGGTGCGGGACAAGGATTCTGCGGACGGTCTGATGAAAATGATCGCTGCCGGAGGTTTCAAGGACATTACCCGAATTGCCTCCTCTTCCGCTGCGGTATGGCAGCAGATCTGTCTGACAAATACGGAAAATATCTCAACCCTTTTGTCCTCCTACATTGCTTCCCTGCAGGGGATTAAACTGGAGTTAGATGCCAAAAGCGGCAATGATCTGTACGAGCTGTTTGACAGCGCCAGAATCTACAGAGATTCCTTCATCAATACCGCCAGCGGTCCGTTAAAAAGCTCCTATGCCATTACGATTGACATTGCCGATGAGCCCGGTGAGATTGCCGCTGTGGCTACGATTCTTGCCCTAAAAAATATCAGCATTAGGAACATCGGCATCGTCCACAACAGGGAGTACGAAGGCGGTGTACTGCGCATCGAATTCTATCAGGAAGAAGCCATCGAGAAATCCACAAAGATTCTTCGGGAAAAGGGCTACAGCCTGCACAATAAAAATTAGTCAAAAAAGGTCACCTTATAAAGCGACCTCTTTTGTGTAGTACCAGTTTTTCTGCGCAGACGCATAAAAATAGTCCGAACGCACCACCACAGGTGTCCAGCACCACATCTGCAAAGCATCCATAGCGTCCCGGCACGAACAGCTGGTGGAACTCATCCGCTCCTGCGGAGACAAACACCCACAGCACGATCAGCAGATACAGTCTCCACCCTCTCTCTTTCCAGGGTCGCCACACGCCGTACAATAGCACTCCCATACAGGCATACTCGGAAAAATGGGCAAGCTTGCGGATCGGATGCTCAAAATAAGCTGCCATACTGTCGATGACGTTCTGTGTCCAGTGTTTCCCGGAGATTGCATTTAAGAATTCCGCACATTTTTCCGAGATCATGGAGCTCAGCGAGCCGGATTCCTCACCGTCCTGCCCGGAAAATGCAAAAATCAGCAGATATAACAATATAAGTAAAATAGCAGCCACAACACTGACTGCTATTTTATGTCTCTTACTACTTCTCATCATTGATGGTCTGATATACGCGGATTCTTGCCGCATCGCTTTCTGACATGCCGATGAAGACAGCCCCGTACGCATAAGAATCTTCCTTCATTTCGATCCGGACAATCCGCAGGAAAGCATGTAATACTTCATGTGTCCAAATCATCAGATTGGATTCATACACCGCGCCAATGCTTAATACTTCCTTACACAAGAATCCCACACCGTTGGGAGAGACATCTACAATGTCAATACTGACTTCCTGCATGTCTCCCTGATCCAGACGTTTTACCATCAGGGTGGATTTCATCTCTGTACGCTTGCTTCGTCTTCTTTCTTCCATTATTTTTCTCCTTTTAAATCCGCGATGAACATAGCATCTCCAAAACTAAAGAAACGATATTTTTCACGAATAGCTTCTTCATAAGCATTTAGAATATGCTCTCTTCCCGCCAGCGCCGATACCAACATTACCAGTGTAGACTCCGGCAGATGGAAATTCGTGATCAGCGCATCCAGCACCTTGAAACGATAGCCGGGGTAAATAAAGATCTCGGTATTGTCACAGCCGGGCTGTACCATGCCCTGTTCGTCCGCAGCGCTTTCCACGGTACGACAGCTGGTGGTGCCCACGCAGATCACACGCCCGCCGCTTTTCTTCGTCTCATTGATGGTATTCGCCGCTTCTTCCGTCACCTGATAATACTCGGAATGCATATGATGCTCCAGCACATTCTCTTCTTTTACCGGGCGGAAGGTTCCCAGTCCCACGTGAAGGGTCACATAAGCGATCTTAATGCCCTTGTCCGCGATCTGCTGCAACAGTTCCTGCGTAAAATGCAGTCCCGCCGTAGGTGCTGCCGCAGAGCCTTCATATTTGGCATAAACCGTCTGATAACGGTTCTTATCCTTCAGTTTATGGGTAATGTAAGGAGGCAGAGGCATCTCACCTAACTTGTCCAACACCTCTTCAAAAATACCCTCATATTCAAAGCGGATCAGACGGTTACCTTCTTCCACGGTCTCAAGGACTTCCGCCTTTAACAGCCCGTCTCCGAAAGTCAGGCGCTGACCGGGCTTACATTTTTTGCCGGGCTTTACCAGTGTCTCCCAGACATCCGCTTCTTTTCTTTTTAATAAAAGGACTTCCACATGTCCGCCGGTGCCTTCCCGCTCTCCTAAGAGTCTTGCGGGAATAACCTTAGTGTTGTTTAACACCAGGCAGTCACCGGGATGCAGGTAATCAATAATCTCCCGGAAAATGTGATGAGAGATCTCCCCGGTATTTTTATCCAGTACCAGAAGTCTGGAGGAAGAACGATCCTCCAACGGATCCTGAGCAATCAACTCCTGGGGCAGATCAAAGTAAAAGTCTGATTTTTTCAGTTCGGTCGTCTCTGCCATTACAGGCTCGCTCCTTCCACAAATGCTTTATAGCCGCGATACGCCTCATATACGTCTGCTTTGCTGGTAGCTTCCCAGGGTGCATGCATATTCAACACTGGCACACCGCTGTCGATGACATTCATACCGTACAGTGCCAGAATATATGCGATTGTTCCACCGCCGCCGACATCTACCTTACCAAGCTCTGCAGTCTGGAAATTCACCTCTGCCTTATCGAAGATGTTGCGCAGATGTGCCAGATACTCCGCATTGGCATCATTGGAACCGGATTTGCCTTTGGCACCGGTAAATTTGTTAATGACCATTCCTCCGCCTAAATACGCCACATTCTTTTTGTCGAAGCTGGACGCATAGGTGGGGTCAAAAGCACTGCTGACATCGGAAGACAACATGCAGCTATGTGCCAGACATCTTCTCACATTTAGTTCACTGTATTCGCCAGTCAGATTCATAACCTCTGCCACAGCATTCTCAAAGAAATGAGAACGCATACCGGTGGCACCTACGGAGCCGATTTCTTCCTTGTCCACAAGAATACAGCACATGGTGCGGTCGGTCACATCGCTGTCTAACATTGCCTGCATGGAAGTATATGCACAGACTCTGTCGTCCTGTCCGTAAGCCAGCGTCATGCTGCGGTCGAAACCGGCTTCTAACGCCTTGCCCGCAGGAACGATCTCTAACTCTGCGGAGACGAAATCTTCTTCATGAATATCATAGGTCTCTTTCAGAATATCCAGAACGCCTGCCTTTACGGCTTCTTTTCCGGCTTCCTTTTCCTCTTTTTTCTTATCCTTTTTATCGATCAGCAAAGGCTTGTTGCCTACGATGATATCCAGTGCTTCACCCTCGATGACCTTGGCAGCCTTTTTCTCCAGCTGCTCCTGTGCTAAGTGAATTAACAGGTCGGATACGAAAAATACGGGATCATCCTCGTTCTCACCGATGTTGATTTCCACGCAGGTGCCATCCTTTTTCACGATCACACCGTGGATTGCCAGGGGAATGGTCACCCACTGGTACTTCTTCACACCGCCGTAATAATGTGTGTCCAGGTAAGCAAAACCGCCGTCTTCATACAGAGGATTCTGCTTTACATCCAGTCTCGGGCTGTCGATATGGGCTCCAAGGATATTCATACCCTCTGTCATAGGCTTGCGACCAATCTGGAACATGGCGATGGATTTGTTCATCCATACACTATAGACCTTATCTCCGGTCTTAAGCACAGTGCCATCTTTGATCAGACTTTCCAGTTCACGGTAACCGGACTTTTCGATGGTGTTGACGATGGTGTCGATACATTCTCTCTCGGTCTTGCCGTTGTTTAAGAAATCACGATACTGTGCATTTATTTTTTCCAGCTCCTTTAACTGTTTGGAAGAATAGGTCTCCCAGGTGTTTTTCTTTTCCATATGATTTATCCTCATTTCCGCATCCGTCTTCCGGATACTCTTTTACTATAACTATAACAGGAGAGGTTCCTACGCCCTCTCCGTAACAGTGTACTACATTTATGTGCACAGTTCAATTCCTCTGTGTCAGATTTTATCGGGATTAGATTCGTACAAGTCTTCAGAATTACTTGAAATCTCTGTATAATGTTTTTCCCTTTGCCGGATCTTCTTAATCTCCTGGATATGCCTGCGGTTCTCTCTTGCCTGCTCACTCTTTCCGCTGGCATGGTTCACCAGTACCCTGTTCAGCGGTCGAAAATACCGGTTCAGATAAGCACCGATCAATATGATATACATGCAGAAATACATCCATAAAAGAATGATGACCATGATTGCCAGACTTCCGTAGATGCTATACCCGTTTCCATAGGACACATACATGGAAAATCCCCAGGAGAACACGCTCCAGACCACTGCTGCAAAGCAGGCACCCGGAACCTGTTCGGTGAATTTCAACTTTGTATCCGGAATGTATGTATAGATCAGTCCGAATAATAAGATCAGTACCGCCCATACGAACAGGAAGCGGAAGTTCATTAAGAAGCTCACAAACATCTGTAACTGCGGAATTCTGTGTAATGCAATATCTACCAGCTGGTTTCCGAACACCATCAGGAACAAAGACAATATCAACACCACCAGCATGATCAGGGTGTAGAAGCTGGCAATAAAGCGGATCACGAAATAATTGCGCTTCTCTTCCACGCCGTTGACTGCGTTCAGTCCCCGCATCAGTGCCATAACGCCCTTCGCCGCAGACCAGACCATAGCAATCAATGCCACCGGCAGAATTCCGACAGAATTTTCATACACGTCCACTACCAGACTCTCCACCATAGCGTCGGCAATATCCGGTGTCACATCTGTCAGTGCTGTGATCAGGTTCTGCTCCGTAACCGGAGTATAAGGAATCACAGCACAGACTACCATAAGCATCGGAATCACCGACAAAAACAGGAAAAAGGCTGTGCTTGCCGCATAGGAGCTTATATTTTGTTTTTTCATCTGTGCTGAAAAATCCAGCCAGATGTGAATTATTTTTCTGAGCATATCTTGCATCCCTCATAAAAAAATGTAAGGATCTGTTCCGCGTAAAGCCCTTGCAATGCCATATTTTTGGCACCATTCTGGCTCATTCCCACGCCGTGGCCGAATCCGCCGCCGATAATGTTATATCCTATCACATTTTTCTTATCGTGGCTAGGTTCTATCACAAAAAATGCGCTGGGAAGGAGGTTCGGCATAGCGACCTTACTTCCGTCCTGTCTTACCACCTTCGTAACTCCGTCACACAATACTGCTCTGATATTATATTCCGAGATCACCTTATAGGTTCCTTTGTCCGTGACAATGACCATTTCATCCGCCACACCGCCGGATCCCCTCTTTACAATAGAGAGATCCGTCACCTTAGAAAAAGCTTTTATGCTTTGACTGCTGTAGTCACCGTCCTTCAGAGTCAGTATCAACTTCGGATTTGCATCATAACGTTTATTCAGCACCTCAAGCATCCGATCAGTGTCGATCTCTTTCACCGTATAAGTCCAGCGGTACCAGCCTTCTCCCGCTTCATAATCTTCTGCATGAACTTCCGTGATAAAATCCCGGAAAGTCTCTTCTTCGCCCAGGTCCTCTGCAGTTATTTCCGCGATAATCTCCGCACTGCCTGCCAACACCGCCCCGTCATCCGACTGTATCAGACTCTCCGGGTTCAGACGGCTGCTCTTCAGATAATCAAGGGTCTGTGCCTCCGCTGTTTTCCATATATTTGCCGTAGTTCCCACGCCGCAGGATGTCGAATAATAATAGGTATTCGCCACCGTACCGTCATCCGTCAGGATCATCTGTCCGTAGGTCTCCTTCACCGCCGTAGTGGTACTGTCCGATTCTATGATATTGTTATACACCTGATAGGAAGTACTGTCATCCAGATGAGCTCCGTACTGCGGATAACCTGCCCGGAGCATATGTCCGTAGGCATAGGTTCTGGCACAGATCGCCTGGGCTTTCAGAGCTTCCAACGGGTAAGAAGCCGGCATTTCACTGGGCACCACGCTGAAGAGATATTCTTCCAGCGGCAGTTCGTTTACCACGGCGATTCCCTCTGCCGTCCGCAGCAGTTCTATATGCCCTCTGTAGGAAGACGTTCCCTGACTTCTGTTCACACTAAGCAGCCGCACCCTGCCCGTCAGCACCGTGGGCACGATATAGATCCGCTCTCCGACAAAATACTCACTGTCTTCGCCGATAGTGACCGTATCCCCCTTGGAAAATAATTCCTCCTGCAGTTCTTCACCGTTTCCGTATTGCAGCAGGAAATCGCTGTCCGCCGTCAGTGTTACTTCTGTGTGCAAAATATCTGCATAATCCGAAGCCTTAATCAGCACCCGGATGTCCTCCATATTTTCCTCTCTGGCTAACAGAATACCGCAGATCTCACCATTCTCCCGGATAAAATCCGCATTGGTATACCCAAAAGTCAGATCCGAAATGGTACACATGGTAAGCTCCCGGTACAGGCGGTACCCTTTATAATCCTCTGCCAGAGGAATTCTGCCCCTGCCCTCGATCTCGATGCCGCTTGCATCCGCCGACAGCACTCTGCCGGTGAATTTATCCGTCTTTAGCGTGACTGCACTCACAAGATCGTCCGTAAGGATCACATCCGCCAGCTGTTCCCGCATCTCCTCCGGTGCCGGCAGGGAATCTGCATCTTCTGTCGCCAGGTCATAAGTTTCCCGCACACTGTCACAGAAGATTGTGATCCGGTCAGCTTCCGCCTCTGTGATCCAGACATTTTTAAGTTCCTTCACCACCGGGATATGCTGTGGCGAAGGCTCCGGTGTCCCCGGTATCTCCGGATCCTTTCGTCCGCAGCTATGTAACAGATTACTCAGTAACAAAAAAAGAAGAAATGCCACACCTAAAACACACAGGTATTTCTTCAGCTGTATTCTCTGCTCCCTAGGAAGTTTATAATAATTTTCAAGAAGTCTGTTTTTCTTTGAATAATTTTTCTTCAAATGCTTCCCCGCCTGTTATAAAGATATTTATGACTTTAAAAGAGCAGCCCCAAAGGACTGCTCTCTCTTTTGTATTGTTATCCCCAAAATGCCGCCTCTTACCTTTTGACTCCTAGCAATGCTAGGTGGGTAACCGCAACCAACCTTTTGCCTTCCCTTCCAATCCTCCTTGTGGAGTGAGGGCTTGACAGCCACTTGGCAATATAGGAATCCCGTTTAAAGTAAATGTAGGTTCAAAACTGGTAAGAGTTATCGCACATCTCAGGTTAAGTATATTATAGCTACTCTGCTTCTATTTTACAACTGTAAATTTTACCAATGTTCATGAGGTGAGCGCCACTTTATGAACAAAGTTAGTCACGCAGTGACGAAGAGCGTGATAACGCGACTTTGTGAATGGCGCGTGCTGAATAAAAAAGACTGCCTCCGAAGAGACAGCCTTTTGGTATTTTATAATTGTCTGTAAAGTAAGATTACAGCTGAGGACCAGCAGCAACCAGAGCCTTACCTGCATCATTTCCTTCGTATTTAGCGAAGTTCTTGATGAATCTCTGAGCCAGATCCTTTGCCTTCTCTTCCCACTGGGAAGGATCAGCGTAGGTATCTCTGGGATCCAGAATTCCAGTATCAACACCGGTCAGCTCGGTAGGAACCTCGAAATCGAAGTAAGGGATCTTCTTGGTAGGAGCGGTCTTGATAGCGCCATCCAGGATAGCATCGATGATACCACGAGTATCCTTAATGGAGATACGCTTGCCGGTTCCGTTCCATCCGGTGTTAACCAGGTATGCCTTAGCACCGTTCTTCTCCATCTTCTTAACCAGCTCTTCTGCATACTTTGTAGGATGCAGCTCCAGGAATGCCTGACCGAAGCAAGCAGAGAAGGTAGGGGTAGGCTCGGTAATACCACGCTCGGTACCAGCTAACTTAGCTGTGAAACCGGACAGGAAGTAGTACTGGGTCTGCTCCGGAGTCAGAATAGATACGGGAGGCAGTACGCCGAATGCATCAGCAGACAGGAAGATTACGTTCTTAGCTGCGGGTGCGGAAGAAATAGGACGTACGATATTCTTAATATGGTTGATAGGATAAGATACACGAGTATTCTCGGTTACGCTCTTATCGTTGAAATCAATCTTGCCGTTAGCATCAACGGTTACGTTCTCAAGCAGCGCATCTCTCTTGATTGCGTTGTAGATATCCGGCTCGGAATCCTTATCCAGGTTGATAACCTTAGCGTAGCATCCACCTTCGAAGTTGAATACGCCGTTGTCATCCCAACCGTGCTCGTCATCACCGATCAACAGACGCTTAGGATCGGTAGACAGGGTAGTCTTACCGGTTCCAGACAGACCGAAGAAAATAGCGGTGTTCTCACCGTTCATATCGGTGTTTGCAGAGCAGTGCATGGAAGCGATGCCCTTCAGAGGCAGGTAGTAGTTCATCATGGAGAACATACCCTTCTTCATCTCTCCGCCGTACCATGTGTTAACGATAACCTGCTCGCGGCTGGTGATATTGAAAGCTACACAGGTCTCAGAATTCAGACCCAGCTCCTTGTAATTCTCAACCTTAGCCTTGGATGCGTTGTAAACTACGAAATCAGGCTCGAAGTCTTTCAGCTCTTCCTCGGTGGGTTTGATGAACATGTTGGTTACGAAATGAGCCTGCCAAGCTACCTCAACGATGAAACGGATAGCCATGCGGGTGTCCTTGTTAGCGCCGCAGAATGCATCTACAACGAACAGTCTCTTGTTGGACAGCTCCTTCTTAGCGATATCCTTTACAGCAGCCCATGCTTCCTGAGACATACGATGGTTGTCGTTCTTGTACTCATCGGAAGTCCACCATACAGTGTCCTTGGAGTTCTCATCTTCAACGATGAACTTATCTTTGGGAGAACGTCCTGTATATATACCGGTCATAACGTTTACCGCACCGAGTTCGGTCTCCTGACCTTTCTCGTAGCCTTCCAGTTCAGGCTTCATCTCTTCTTTGAATAACTCTTCATAAGAAGGATTGTAAACGATTTCTGTGGTTCCGGTGATGCCGTACTTGCTTAAATTGATCTCTGCCATCTTACATTAACCTCTTTCCTTTAAATTTATATGTGTCTTTATCTTCTGCCACATCGTCTGTATTATCTCAAACCCCAGTAAAAAAGTCAAGAAACCGTTAAAAATTTTATACCGATTTTATAATCTCTTTACTTTACGCCGGTTTCCGCTGCCAGCCACTCTTTTTCTTCCTCATTCAGATAAGGAGAAATCTTCTCGTAGACGGTCTTCTGATACTCGTGCAGGTACTTGATCTGGGTATCGTTCAGGTACTTTTCGTCAATGGCTTCTCTGTCGATGGGAACCCAGGTCAGGGTCTCGAAATGCATGAACTGACCGTACTCGTTCTTCACATCGTTTTTCGCCAGCATTACGTTCTCGATGCGGATGCCGTGGCTGCCCTGAATATAGATACCGGGCTCATTGGTGATGTCCATACCTTCCTCGAACACTGCTTCCACCATGCCGCCGGTGAATCTCCAGCGCATATTCTGCGGTCCTTCGTGTACATTCAGAATATATCCCACGCCATG
The DNA here is from genome assembly GCA_963650795.1 of Bacteroidales bacterium H4. Classification (GTDB taxonomy): domain Bacteria; phylum Bacillota; class Clostridia; order Lachnospirales; family Lachnospiraceae; genus Acetatifactor. Next base: position 2,468 of record CAVJMX010000082.1, on the reverse strand, counting down.
TCCGGTGCCGCACTGATAATCAATATCCATATCCCAGATGGGCTGTCTTGCCAGGATGTCCAGATTCCGTCCGGTACAGCCGTAGAGCCAGTGGGCATGGGTCAGCTGCATGACTGCCGCAGCTACCATAGTATAATGCTTTTTGATCTCGTCGGAGATTGATCCTAAGACGATGGTTCTGGTCACATCTGTGGTGCCGCCCAGGTACTGTCCGCCGGAATCTACTAAGAGCATTCCTTCCGGCTCCAGAGTCGCGCAGTTCTCCGGCGTTGCCTCATAATGCATCATGGCTGCATTGGATTTGTATCCGGAGATGGTCGGGAAGGACAAATTCAGGAATTCCGGAATCTCTCTTCTCTTCTGCTCCAGATAGTCTGCAGCGGTCACCTCGGTGATCTTCTCTTTGCCCACATGGGTCTTCAGCCAGTAGATGAACTTCGTCACTGCCACGCTGTCCTTCAGGAAAATCTCCTGCATTCTCGCCTGCTCCACCGGATTCTTGATGGCTTTTAACAGTTCGGTGGGATTCTTGCCCTCTACAATCTGCTGGTTCTTCTGCAGTGTCTTATATAAAGTATAGCTGCAATATCTGTTGTCTACGAGGATCGCATTGCCTGCGGGAAGTGCCTTCAGGAACTCTGCGACGGTGCCGTATTCCTTTACTTCAATATGATGAGCTGCCAGGTACTCTGTCACCTGTGCATCCAATGCCTTCTGCTGGATAAACAGTGTCGCGGTATCTTCTGTAATATAAGCATAAGACATCGCCACGGGATTGCATTCCACATCGCAGCCGCGGATGTTGAAGAGCCACATCAGATCATCCAGTTTGGTCAGAAGCAGTGCGTTGGCACCGTCCTTTGTCATCTTTTCTCTGGTCTCTGTAAGCTTCTCTTCTACGCTCTTACCGGCAATTTTCTCATCCAGTACCGTTACTTTTCCTGCAGGGAAATCCGGTCTATCCGTCCAGATGCTGTCTGCCAGATCTATCTCATAGGCGATGCGGATCTGTGCCTTTGCCAGTTTCTTCTCGTAATTTTTGCCGTCCATGGCAGCAATGACTCTGCCGTCGAAGCCCAAGGTCTGTCCTTCCTGCATGTTCTGCTCCAGGAACTCCTCGATGGTGGGAACCCCTTCCTGCAACATGCGGAACAGTTCTACGCCGGTTCCTTCCAGTTCGCTTTCCGCCTGAATGAAATACCTGCCGTCGGTCCACAGTCCCGCGCCATCCTTCCATACTAACAGCGTACCGTTGGAACCGGTGAAATTACAGAAATATTCTCTTACTTTAAAATAATCGTTTACATATTCGGAATTGTGAAAATCCGCTGTGGGCATCATGTAGAAATCCATGCCCTCTTCCTGCATCTTCTTCCGCAGAAGTGTAAGTCTGTCCTGAATCACTTTATTTTCCATGATCGTATTCCTTTCCAAACTGTCTTAGTATCCTTCGGTAAGTTCACCCTTACATAAGCCTACGGCTCTGGAGGTGCCGATGCGCTCACAGCCCAGATTTAAGAACATCTCCAGATCTTCCATGCTGGACACGCCGCCTGCCGCCTTGATCTTCACATTGGGACCGATGTATTTTTTGAACAGTTCCACGTCCTCCTTCGTGGCACCGCCGGTGCCGAATCCTGTGGAAGTCTTGATGAAGTCCGCTCCGGCATTGGTCACCGCCTTGCACATGGCGATCTTCTCCTCCTCGGTCAGATAACAGGTCTCGATGATGACCTTGAGGATGTGGTCTCCGCACTCTTTTTTCAATGTCCGAATTTCTTCTTCCACCTTGTCAAACAAACCGTTCTTCACATCGCTGATGTTTACCACCATATCGATCTCATTGCAGCCGTCTTCCAGTGCCTTACGCACCTCAGCGACCTTGGCTTCCGTCACGCTGTAGCCTAACGGGAATCCCACTACGGTGCAGATATTGATCTGATCCTCGTAGGTGTCATGAATCCGCTTGATATAACAGGGAGGCACACATACACTGGCGGTATGATATTTTATTGCCTCATCGCACAGCTTCTGGATATCCTCCCACGTAGCGAATGCCTTCAGCTGCGTATGATCCACTTTTCCAAGCATTTCTTTTGCTGTCATGTCATTCTCCTTTTCTATGTATCTATCTAATTGGATGATTATGTTATTACTGACTAACCTTACACATTATAGCAAAGAACCCTTTTAATATAAAGTCTAAAGTTTTATTTTAACTGGAGAGTTAGTGAAAAAGCCACGAACGCCCACGGCGAACGGAACATCACGCCTTGATGTCGCGTCTCCGGGTGTGAATTTTCTAGTGAAAAGTGATAAAGCGGTTCTCATCATGACGGGGTCGCCTACACGCGCCCTCCATGGCGCGGATCGGCTGACGCGGACATCGTGTCCGCTTTCCCCCTGTCTTTCAACACTTTTCAAGAAAATATCAACACCCTCCAACAGACATCGCGGCATGACATTCC
>CAVJMX010000081.1:0-12851 GCA_963650795.1 Bacteroidales bacterium H4 | reverse complement strand
GGTATATCTACAGAATCCCCATAAAACTCATTATCTATTCGAGATGATTAATTTCTTAAATAAAAAAGACTCCCTCAAACAGAGGGAGTCCCGGTATAGCAAACGTCTTACCCGTTCTCTTTTGCAAAATATTCCTTGGTCAGCTTCACTACAACGCCGGACAGCAGGAACACGGCGATGAGGTTGGGGATGACCATCAGTCCGTTGAAGGTCTCGGCAATACTCCACATGAGTCCAAGGTTCATGGTAGCACCCACGATGGCGGTGAGGGAATACAGCACCATGAAGGGCTTGTTGGAGCGGGAGCCGAATAAGAATTCAATACATCTGGTGCCGTACAGTCCCCAGCCGATGATGGTGGAGAAAGCGAAACAGCACATTGCCACAGCGGTGAAAATGGATACCCAGTTGCCGTAGACGGCGGTGAAGCCGCTGATGGTCAGTTCCGCACCGGCTGCTTCGCCGTAATTCACGGGCACGCCGCTGCACAGGATGACCAGAGCTGTCATGGTACAGATGATAATAGTGTCTACGAATACCTCAAAGATACCGAAGAATCCCTGCTTTACCGGTTTCTTCGTATCAGCACAGGCATGGGCAATGGATCCGGTACCGAGACCTGCCTCGTTGGAGAAAATACCGCGGGACACGCCCTTTTTCATACTCATGAAGAAGCTTCCCACCACGCCACCGGTCACGGAAGCGGGATTGAAAGCACCCTCGATAATAGAAGCAAATACAGCGGGTACAGACTTAATATGGAAGATAATAACACCCAGTGCAAGCACGATATACATGATCGCCATGAAAGGAACCAGTTTGGAAGTAACGTTGCCGATACGCTTGATACCTCCAATCAGGATCAGGGCGATAATGATCGCCAGGGCAATACCGATGATCAGATTGACAAGGTTTACAGCATCCGCAGGCAATACATTAAAATTGCTCAGCGCGGAATCGATAGCAGTGGTGATGGTATTGACCTGTGTGGCATTACCGGTACCGAACACTGCCAGCACACCGAAAGCTGCGAAAAAGTATGCCAGAAAATGCCATTTTTTATCCAGTCCGTTCTTAATATAGTACATGGGACCGCCGACCAGGTCGCCTTTGGAGTTGGTCTCACGGAAGTGGACTGCCAGTGTTACCTCGGCGAACTTGGTGCACATGCCCAGGATCGCGGAGATCCACATCCAAAATACGGCTCCGGGACCACCGATGGCGATGGCTCCTGCTACACCGGCTACATTACCGGTTCCCACTGTGGCGGCGAGAGCGGTACATACTGCCTGGAAAGGCGTCAGGGCACCGTCGGAGGCTTCCTTTTTCTTCATCATACGTCCCAGCGTCATTTTCATGGCGTAAGGGAACTTGCGGATCTGGAGGAAATTCGTACGGATACTTAAGTACAGACCGACGCCGATAATACAGATCATGGCGGGAACACCCCAGATGAAATTGTTGACAACGTTGTTGACTGCTTCAATCGTGGATAACATGAATGTAATCTCCTATCATTCGTAAATAAATACGATAAATGTAAAACACTCTTATAGATTATCACATTTGCGCTCACAGCGCTACACTTTTTCACAGTGAAGCGAATGCTTCCCCGATCGGTCCCTGAATCAGGAGATCCGCGCTTTTATCTCTGGGTGTCGTGCTCTTGTTAATGACCACCAGCTTGTCTCCCTGAAAATAATCAATTAACCCGGCTGCGGGATAGACAGCCAGAGAAGTGCCGCCGATGATCAGGACATCTGCCGCGTGAATATATCTGACAGCGGCATTTAACGTCTTTTCATCCAATCCTTCTTCGTACAGAACTACATCCGGTTTGATGGTGCCGCCGCATTTCTCACAGTGGGGAACACCGGTGCTGTTTAAGATTGCGTCGATTCCATAGAACTGATGGCACTTTTCACAGTAATTGCGAAGCACAGAACCGTGGAGCTCCAATACCGTCTTACTTCCGGCAGCCTGATGCAGCCCGTCAATGTTCTGGGTGATCACGGCACGCATCTTTCCGGCTTCTTCCAGCTCCGCCAGCTTTTTATGGGCGGCGTTGGGCTGCGCCTTGGGGAAGAGCATCTTATTCCGGTAAAAGCGGAAGAACTCCTCCGTATGGGAGCGGTAAAAGGTGTGACTGAGAATCGTCTCCGGAGGATAATCGTACTGCTGGTGGTACAGCCCGTCCACACTGCGGAAATCCGGAATTCCGCTCTCGGTGGAGACACCGGCGCCACCGAAAAATACGATGTTATCGTAAGTTTCAACGATTTTATTCAGCTCATTGATCTGTTTGTTCAAATTTTCCATAGGTCAGACCTCCTTTTTAAGACTGATGTTTCGTGAATATAGTTTTCAGATTCACGATCGTGGTACCGATCGCCAGATATTTAAACATCTGCAGCAGTATATACACACCGCAGGAATAAAAGCTGTTGATGAATTTCTGCATATCTTCGGTAAACCACCCGGTGAAGAGGCTGCAGCCGAAGCGCAGCAGAATAGCGCTGAGCAGAACCCCGCAGGTCAGGATCCACAGCTCCAGATCGGTCCGGTCTCCATGGAAGAGCCTGAAAATTATGCGAACCGTCAGCACACAGAGCGCAAGCAAAGCCAGTACAAATGTGAGCTGCCCCAATAACTGATAGACAGCATTGCTTTTGTTCAGAAGAGACACCATACCGGAGCTGTAGACCTCATTGAAATCATATAAGGTCTCGTCATCAATGGAATCATAATCGGATGCCTGGAATTGCGACAGCGTGGGGTATACTGCCAGACAGGAAGTAAGCGCCTCCACACGGCGAATATCCGACAGACGCCCGGTGCTTTTGGCGGAACTGCTTAAGGCACAATCCGTATAGCCTGCGATTTCCCATACATTTTGCAGGGTATCGGACAGGATACCGGGAATCTCCGCAGGCAGGATGCCCCTGGACTGGGAGGAAAAATAGAGTGCTCCATCCTGTTTTTCTGTCAGCTCTCCGCGGTCTACAGCAGCCTGCAGTTCGGAGAGGACATTGCCGTAAAAGGTCTGTGCACTGACAGCATCCGGAGAATATCCGGAGTCCTGCACCGCATCACGCAGTACCCAGCTGAAATGGTCGCCGGGAATCTCTCCGTTGTTGGTGGACCAGTCCTCCACATAGGTGTCCAGCAACGGCTGGATCTGCTGCAGCGTGGGGCTGGCGGCTTCTGCCCGGGCAATTGTATCCCGGGAGATCCAGATATCGGAATTGACCTCGGTATTGCTGTCCAGGCGATAGAGCAGAGACATCAGCTCGGCGAAATTGCCTTCTGTGCGGTCGTTGGTCAGGAAAACGCCGTAGTGGAGTCGATTCATGGCGGAAATCCCCATATTTCCGGCAAACAAAAACAATATCGGCAGCAACAGAGTAAGACAATGCAGCAGAATCTGCCGGGCACTTTTTTTCATATGCAGCACCAGGATCACATAGCCCACATTCCATACGGTCATGACAGCCATAAAGGGCAGGATCCATACGGAATCCTCCCGAATCTGCCAGAAAAAGGCAAGCGCCGCACCGGTCAGAACTGCCCAGGGGAGCTGCTTTTTCAGGGGCTGCTCCTTGCGCAGTGTAAGACCGATCATGCCGGAAAATACGATCAGCACCATCCCGGGGATAATTGCCATGCGGTACAGCCGCTGCGTCACCAGCAGTGTCAGACTGATGGGAGAGAACAGCAGAAGCAGGTACAATAAGGTCTGCACATAGGGATTCTGCCATCTGACAGATACCGCCCAGACGAATAGCCAGGCACCCCAAGCCTGTAGCAGAGACAGCAGGACGGAGTAAGGCAGACACAATTTTTTCGCAAGGACCAGGAACAGAGGATAGCCAATGCCTTTGGCGAGGGTATAAGTGTCGTAATTGCCCAGCCATACCCCACTTAGGAGGTCGTAGGCATTCTCGAACAGCATCCGGTCGTCATAGCGCTGGTCAGCGAGAATCATATAGGGGATCCGCAACGAGACGAGAATCCGAAAGATAGTAAAAAGTAACATTATAATGGGTAGATATTTTGTAAAATCCTTTTTAGAGGTCAGTGTGTGCATAAGAATCCTTCTTCTTTTAAGTATTATATGATGTCGGGGTCAAAAGCCCCCGACTTTGATGCCTACGGATTGTTCCGTGCTCCGCACTCCCACAATCCTACCCAATATTCGCATATCGTGGGATTATCATCCCACTTTTATGCTCATATCGGGGCGGGTCCTAAGGTCTTTCAACCACTTATGAGCAAGCTCATGTGGTTTTAGACCTTTTGACCCTGGCATCATTATATTTATTACATCACATTTTTCCGTAGGGGACAAGTCAACCGGTGCCGGCAAAAGAAAAATTTTTAAAAAATTAAGAAAACCATAAAGTCTGTGGTATTGAGACCGGTGCAGAAGGTATGCTACAATAGACGGTATAGAAGAAACGGAGGAAGTATGAGAAAGGATCGCCTGATTCCCGTAGAAAAAAGTAAAAGAGTGATTTACCTGGATCCCAGGGGCAGAGGTGTAGACCAGAAGCATTACGGTGCAAAGCTGCTGTATGTCCTGGCGGTACTCTGTGCACTGTATTGTGTGGGAATCGGTCTGTTCGTCAGCTTTGGCAGCTACTTTTTCCTGATCTGGGGCGTGATCGCGGCAGGTTGTGCGGCGTGGGGTTATATATTGACGCATAAATCCGTGCAGGAGAGAATCCCGCGCTGGATCCGGATGACGTTCCGCGGGTTGGTGGCAGCGGGAATGCTGTTGCTTCTTATATTAGAAGGGATGATTTTCAGTCAGTTCGGCGCCAGGGCAGAGGCAGGAGCGGATTATGTGATCGTACTGGGAGCCCAGTGGAAGACTACCGGTCCCAGCTATGTGCTGCAGAAGCGCCTGGACAAGGCGGTAGAATACCTGAATGCCAACCCGGAGACGAAAGTCATTGTATCCGGCGGACAGGGCTACAACGAGCCCATCAGCGAGGCGGAAGGCATGAAGGGGTATCTTACGGATGCCGGGATCGATCCGGAGAGGATTCTTATGGAGGATACCTCTACGAATACCACACAGAACCTGATCTACAGCGGAGAACTGCTTGACAGATCGGAGGACAGCGTGGTCGTTATTACCAACAATTTTCATATGTTCCGGGCACTTGCCATTGCGAGAAAACAGGGATATCTGCACGTGGAGGGACTGTCGGCCGGAACTTATCCGATCACCGTACCGAATAATCTGCTCCGGGAAGCATTCGGCGTCGTGAAGGACTTCATGGCAAATCATTTATAAGCTTATTTTACAGACATTATGATAGAAGAGGACAAACTATGGACATCAATGTAGGAGACGTATTAAAACTGAAAAAACAGCATCCCTGCGGCAGCAGAGAATGGGAAGTCCTGCGCGTGGGAGCGGACTTTCGACTGAAATGTTTAGGCTGTGGACACCAGATCATGATTGCGAGAAAATTATTAGAAAAAAATGTGAAAGAAATCGTTGAAAAAGCTTGAAAAGTGGACGGGGATATGGTAATATGCTTATTCGTGAGACACTTTATTCCTTGCTCATATGTAAAATATGGGCCAGAGACCAAAAGGAGGTAACTAACATGAACAAGTACGAATTAGCCGTTGTTGTTAGCGCTAAGATCGAGGATGATGAGAGAGCAGCCGTTGTTGACAAGTGCAAGGCACTGGTTGAGAGATTCGGCGGCAACATCACAGAAGTGGACGAGTGGGGCAAGAAGAAGCTTGCTTATGAAGTTCAGAAGATGAAAGAAGCTTTCTACTACTTCATCAGATTCGAAGCTGAGAGCACTGTTCCTGCTGAGATCGAGAGCCGTGTTCGTATTATGGACAACGTGATCAGATACTTATGCGTTAGACAGGACGAGGCATAAACAGAAAGCGAGAAGCGAAATATGAATAAAGTAATTCTTATGGGACGTTTAACAAGGGATCCTGAGGTGAGATATTCTCAGGGAGCTACCGCAACAGCGATCGCTCGTTTTTCCATTGCAGTAGATAGAAGATTTAAGCGTGATGGCGAGTCGGATGCTGATTTTATTAACTGTGTAGCGTTTGGTAAGACTGGCGAGTTTATCGAGAGATATGGCCACAAGGGAACGAAGTTCGTTGTGGAGGGACGTATCCAGACCGGCAGCTATACCAATAAGGATGGACAGCGTGTGTACACTACCGATGTGGTGGCTGAGAACGTAGAGTTCGCAGAGAGCAAGAACGCATCTGCCGGCAATAATGACGGTGGATATCAGAACGCTGGTTTTGGTGCTGGTAATAATGCCCCCGCTCCTTCCGGAGCCGGTGATGGTTTTATGAACATCCCTGACGGCATCGATGAAGAATTACCCTTTAACTAAGTTTCAGTGACAAGCGGAGCTGACACCCGCCTCTGCCCTGACAGATTCCGATAGGAGGTAATAATAATGGCTTTTAACAAGACTGAGAAGACCGATTCTCCGATTAGAAAAAAAGGCGGTATGCGTAGAAGAAAGAAAGTTTGCGTATTCTGCGGTAAAGATAATGTAATCGATTACAAGGATACAGCTAAGCTGAAGAAGTACGTATCTGAGAGAGGTAAGATCCTTCCTCGTCGTATTACCGGTACTTGCGCAAAGCATCAGAGAGCACTGACCGTTGCTATCAAGAGAGCACGTCACGTTGCACTTATGCCTTACGTAGCTGAATAATTCAGACTAAGACAGAATTGAGAGACCAGTCGCGAAAGTGGCTGGTCTTTTTAGTACTGGGAAAGGGTATTTTGTAAAAATGAGGTAACAACCAATTCTGGGAATTATGCAGATAAGAGCGATTTTAACCTGAAATGCTGACAAAAAGCACAAATTTGACAGAGGAATATTGTCTATTCGTCAAAATAATATGGTGGCGTAGCGCTTTATTATTTGTTATAATAGAAGTTGTCGAACGCAAACATTGAGAGGTGTTCTTTGATGAAAAAACGAATCAGACTGAAAGGCAGAATCCGTACATATATTCAGTTCACTCTGTATCTGGGACTTTTGCTGCTGGCAATCGATGCAGCGGTATTTATGCTGGATTTCCGTGCCGGACTGCTTACATTCGGATTTACGGTTTTCTATTTTGCCATTACACTGACATTGTATTTCTACAATAAGCCCATCATTATGAACGAGCTGATCAGCTTTGCCACGGAATACGGTCAGATCCAGCGAAAGCTGTTACGGGATCTGGACCTGCCGTACGCACTTTTGGACGATTCCGGCAAAGTGATCTGGACGAATATTGCCTTTGAAAATGTGGTGCATCAGCCCAAGGGCTATAACAAGTCCATCACCTCCCTGTTCCCTACCATTACCCGGGACAGGCTTCCGGACGATTCCGGCGTGGATGAGGCACAGTATGAACTGGAATATGAGGGCGGCGAGTATGTGGCAAAGTTCCGCAAGATCTCTCTGAAGGAGATGGCGGAATACAGCGATATGATCGATGCAGAAGGATACAACGGCTATCTGATCGCCGTGTATCTGTTTGATGAGACCGCACTGCACATTGCATTGCAGGAAGTAGATGATCAGAGTCTTACGGTGGGAATGATCTACCTGGATAACTACGAGGAAGCGCTGGAGAGCGTGGAGGAAGTCCGCAGATCCCTGCTGATTGCCCTGATTGACCGTAAGGTGAACAAATACATTGCGGCATTGGACGGCATCAGCAAGAAGCTGGAGAAGGATAAGTACCTCGTGATCATGCGGAAAAAAGCTGTGGCGCAGCTGCAGGAAAACCGCTTCGATCTGTTGGAAGAAGTGAAGACCGTTAATATCGGTAACGAGATGGCGGTGACCATCAGTATCGGTATCGGACTGGATGGTCTGACCTATGCACAGAATTACGAGTTCGCCCGTACCGCCATTGACCTGGCACTGGGACGTGGCGGTGACCAGGCGGTTATCAAGACCCCGGAGAGCATTACTTACTACGGCGGTAAGAGCCAGCAGGTAGAGAAAAATACCCGTGTCAAGGCGAGAGTAAAAGCTCACGCCCTGCGAGAGATCATCACCGGCAAGGATCGTGTCATCGTCATGGGACATAGAATGCCGGATGTGGACAGTTTCGGATCTGCAGTAGGTATCTACCGCATTGCACAGACTCTGGGCAGAAAAGCTCATATCGTACTGAATGAGGCGACGACTTCCGTACAGCCGCTGGTGGAGCAGTTCAAGAATAACTCGGAATACGATGAGGATATGATCATTACCAGCCAGCAGGCAATCGATATGGCGGGCAGCAATACGGTACTGGTAGTCGTGGATGTCAATAAACCCTCCATTACAGAATGTCCGGATCTGCTGCGTTTCTGTAAATCCGTGGTGGTACTGGATCATCACAGACAGGGCACAGAGACCATTGAGAATGCAACCCTCTCTTATGTAGAGCCTTACGCATCCTCTGCCTGTGAGATGGTATCCGAGATCTTACAGTATACCTATGACAATATCAAGATCCGTACTGAAGAGGCGGATTGCATGTATTCCGGTATCATGATCGATACCAACAACTTTATGACCAAGACCGGCGTCCGTACTTTCGAGGCTGCTGCTTTCCTGCGCAGAAACGGCGCGGATGTGACCCGTGTAAGAAAGCTGTTCCGTGAGGATGCCGCAGAATATAAGGCGAAGGCAGATGCCGTCAGCCAGGCAGAGATCTACAAGCAGTTCTTCGCAATCTCGCTGTGTACCGCAGAAGATCTGCCCAGCCCTACGATCATCGGGGCGCAGGCAGCCAACGAACTGCTGAATATCAAGGGAATCAAGGCAAGTTTTGTACTCACGGATTATCAGGGCAAGATCTATGTCAGCGCCAGATCCATTGATGAAGTCAATGTACAGATCATCATGGAACGTATGGGCGGCGGAGGTCATATGAACACCGCAGCCTGTCAGATGGAAGGCGTGGGACTGGTGGAAGCTATCGGCGTATTAAAGCACACCATTGACGATATGTTGGAATCCGGAGAGATTTAGAGATAGGAAAGGCAGGTTACTATTATGAAAATTATTTTACTTCAGGATGAAAAAAAGCTGGGCAAAAAGGGTGATATCATCGAAGCCAGCGAAGGATATGCAAGGAACTATATTTTACCGAAAAAGATCGGTGTGGAAGCAACTTCCAAGAACATGAACGATCTGAAGCTTCACAAGGCAAATGAAGAAAAGGTAGCTCAGGAGAACCTGGATGCCGCAAAAGCACTGGCTGCAGAGCTGGAGACCAAGCAGGTCGTAGTGAAGATCAAGGCGGGAGAAGGCGGAAGAACTTTCGGTTCTGTATCTTCCAAGGAGATCGCAACAGCCTGCAAGGAACAGCATGGTATCGAGATCGATAAGAAGAAAATTGTACTTCCCGAGAGCCTGAAAAACTTCGGCTCCTATGAAGTGACAGTGAAGCTTCATCCCCAGGTGGCAGCAAAACTGACGGTTAAAGTTACGGAGGCATAGAAGACCCCATGCCGGCAATGGATGAAAATGTAATCAAAAGAATAATGCCCCATAGCCTGGAGGCGGAGCAGTCTGTGATCGGATCTATGTTCATTGATGCAGAAGCCATTGCAGCGGCGACGGAACAGATATCCGGAGACGATTTCTATAATCGTCAGTACGGCATCGTGTTTGATACCATTGTGGAATTGAACAACGAAGGAAAGCCCATTGACTTTGTTACTCTGCAGGACAGGCTGAGATCCAAGGAGGATGTGCCTCCCGAAGTCAGCGGACTGGACTTCCTGACGAATCTGATTGCAGCGGTGCCTACCTCTGCCAACATCAAATACTATGCGGGAATCGTGGCGGAGAAGGCGACATTACGGCGTCTGATCCGTACCAATGAAGAGATCGCGAACACCTGCTACAGCGGCAAGGAAAGCCTGGACACGATTCTGGAAAGCACCGAGAGCAAGATCAACGAAGTCGTACAGAAGAAAAACGTCAAGGAATTCGTACCGATCCGTACCGTGGTCATGAACGCCATGGACAAGATCGAGAAGGCATCCAAGCTTCACGGAACCGTTACGGGTATTGCCACCGGATTTATAGACCTGGACTATCGTACCGCTGGAATGCAGCCCTCTGACCTGGTGCTGATCGCAGCCCGTCCTTCCATGGGTAAGACGGCGTTTGTACTGAATATCGCGCAGCATGTAGCTTTTAAGCAGAATCTGCCCGTAGCCATATTCAGTCTGGAAATGAGTAAGGAGCAGCTGATCAACCGTATGTTTTCCCTGGAATCCAGCGTGGATGCACAGAAGCTCCGTACCGGTCAGTTAAATGATCAGGAATGGGAGCGGCTGATCGAGAGTGCCGGTGTCATCGGCAAATCCAAGCTGATGATCGACGATACCCCCGGTATCAGCATCGCAGAGCTCCGCTCCAAATGCAGAAGAATGAAACAGGAAAATGGACTGTCTATGATCATCATCGACTACTTGCAGTTGATGTCGGGCAGCGGCGGAAGAAGCAGTGATTCCAGACAGCAGGAGATCTCCGATATTTCCAGATCCCTGAAAGCCGTGGCAAGAGAGTTGTCTGTGCCGGTGCTGGCATTGTCCCAGTTGAGCCGAGCCGTAGAGCAGAGGCCGGATCACAGACCTATGTTATCTGACCTGCGTGAATCCGGAGCCATCGAGCAGGATGCCGACGTGGTAATGTTCATCTATCGTGATGATTATTACAACCATGATTCACCGGATAAGGGTATCTCGGAGATCATCATCGCCAAGCAGAGAAACGGTCCCATCGGAACCGTACAGCTGGCATGGCTGCCGGAGTACACCAAATTTGCAAATCTGGAGAACGACAGAAAAAAAGACTTTTAAATCTTACGAACATAAAACACGAAAGAGAACAAGTAAGGGAAATTCCCTGCCTGTTCTCTTTTTTATTGTATTTTACAGAAAATAACAAAAAAAGGAGAGACTATGGGAGAGTATTTATTGATTTCGGATGCAGCAAAACAGGTAAAGGTGGAGAGTCATGTACTCCGGTACTGGGAAGAGGAATTACATCTGCCCATCAAACGAAATGAGCTGGGGCACCGCTATTACACAAAAGAGGATGTGGAACGGTTTAAAGAGATCAAGAGCATGAAAGAAAGGGGATTACAGTTGAAAGCAATCAAAATGATATTGAAGGATGGAAAACTGGATGTATTGCCGGAAGAACAGGAAGAAAAGGCAGATAAGGGGACTGCGGCGTCATCCGGGATGGCAATCGAGATCGTAGACAAGACCGAGGAGAAAAAGACACCGGTACAGGCAAAAGAAGCCTCACTGCAGGAGGAGAGCCGGGAAGAAAAAGTCAAGCGACTGCAGTGGATCTTACAGCAGATGATCCGGGAGGCAGTACGGGAAAACAATCAGGAACTGTGCCGGGAACTGAAGGAGAACATGATCAAGGAGCTGGACTATCAGTTCCGCAACATAGAAGAGAGAGAGGAAGAACGAGACCGTAGATTGGAACAGCGCAGCGAAGAGTATTACCAGAAGATGGACGAGCTGTTGCGGAAGAAGACCAAAGGACAGCTACGAAAACGGTCGAAAGATGTACCTGAGGATCTGAAAGAAATTGATAAGAAGAAAAGGCATTTCATTTTCTGAAATGCCCTTTCCGGATTGCGTTTTAAATTTTGAGTTAGGAATTAATCCTCTGCGATAGCACCAACGGGGCACTGACCTGCGCAGGAACCGCAGCTGATGCACTTATCTGCATCGATTTCAAACTTTCCGTCGCCCATGCTGATAGCGCCAACAGGGCACTGTGCCTCACAAGCTCCACATGCTACACAAGCATCACCGATAACAAATGCCATAATCTTTTCCTCCTATTTTGCGTGTACCAAATCATTTGTTTGATACAAATTTATCAATATAACTATTTGTATTGTAATATAAATGCGCCTTGAATACAAGTCTTATTTAGTATTTTTTATCATTAGTTACAATCGTTTATTTATATTTATTGAACTCCAGGATCTTTTTCGCATTCTGAATTCTCTCTTCGGTGGGAGGTTCTACACCCTCCAGCTTATAGGGAATGCCCAGTTCTTTCCACTTGTACTCGCCAAGAGTGTGATAGGGAAGAACCTCTACTTTCATTACCGTATCCAGAGTATCAATGAATTCTCTTGTTTTCTTCAGATATTCGTCATTGTCAGTGATTCCGGGTACCAGTACGTGACGGATCCACATGGGGATACCCTGCTCGGAGAGGTATCTTGCGCAGTCCAGAATGTTTTTGTTGGTATGCCCGGTGAGCTTTTTATGCTCTTCGTCATCAATGTGTTTGATGTCTAACATGACAAGATCGGTATATTTCAGTAATTCGTTGAATTTGGAGAAGAAAGGCTCTTCTCTGGTAAAAGGCTGTCCGGAGGTATCAAGGTTGGTATTGATGCCTCTCTCGTGTGCCTTGCGGAAAAGATCGATCAGGAAATCGATCTGTAATAAGGCTTCACCGCCGCTGACGGTGATACCGCCTTCTTTGCCCCAGTAGCTGCGGAAACGCTCTGCCTTATCCAGAAGCTCGTCTGCTGTCATCAGATTGTCAGTGTCGGGATTCCAGGTATCTACATTGTGGCAATATTGACAACGCATATTGCAGCCCTTGAGGAAGATAAGATAGCGGATTCCGGGTCCGTCTACTGCGCCGAAGGATTCTAATGAATGAATTCTGCCTTTGATCATTGTATAATCTCCATTCTCTGCCATACAGGCAGCTGAGGGGTAATAATGCTTTTAAATGATGTCGGGGTCAAAAGCCCCCGACTTTGATGCCTACGGATTGTTCCGT
>CAVJMX010000080.1:0-13138 GCA_963650795.1 Bacteroidales bacterium H4 | reverse complement strand
CGTACGGATTAGAACCGCTACTCACTTTTCGTCAGAAAATTCCCACCGGGAGACCTTACATCGAGGAAGGATGTTCCATTCGCCGTGGGCGTTCGTTCGGTTTACGAGTGTTTTCTTGCAGCATGTTCCAGGTAGAGGAAGAATGCCACGTTCAGTACGATACCCACTGTGGTGGAGATGGGGGCTGCCAGTCCGATGTTGGTGAGGCTGGCGTTCGGCTGGATGCTCATGAAGTAAGCGAAGGGCAGGCGGACGCACAGTGTCTGGATCATTGCCTGGATCATGACCCACACGGTCTTGCCGTTGCCGTTAAAATATCCCATCATACTGAACAGGACTGCCGTTACCAGTGTCTCTGCAGCGAAGCCTTTCAGGTATTCATACCCTCTCTGCACCACTGCCGCATCCGTGGAGAAGATACCCGTCAGCAGATCTCCCTTGAAGAACACCAGCACGAAGGCGAAGCATCCTACAAAAAGTCCGATGCCGATACCGGTAAACATGGTCTGTTTTGCCCGCTTTTGTTTTCCGGCTCCCACATTCTGTGACACGAAGGAAGAAGTGGACTGCATCAGGGCACTGGGGATCAGCATGGCGAAGTTGACGATCTTGCAGGCAACTCCGTAACCGGAAGACGCCTCCAGTCCCAGACGGTTGACAAAAGCACACAACGCCAGGAAAGAAATCTGTGTCAGGCATTCCTGCAAGGCTAAGGGCAGACCGATCTGTAAGAATTTACCACACTGGGAATTCCAACGGAAGTCATGTCTCGTAATAGTAAAAGGAAGTCCCTTTTTCACCAGACGCACAATGGCGAACACCACGCTTAATGCCTGTGCGAATACGGTAGCCAGAGCCGCACCCACAGCATCCATGCCCAGTCCTGCCACCAGCACCAGATCTCCCACGATATTGACGATGCACGCCACGAATACAAACAAAAGCGGAGAATTGCTGTCTCCCAGTCCACGGAAAATAGCGGACAGTACGTTATAAGCCACAATAAAGAAGATTCCGGCACCGCAGATCCGGATGTAGGCAGCGGTCAGCCCTACCGCTTCTTCCGGTGCCTGCATGAGAACAGCGATCGGACGGGCGAAGAATACCATGATTACAAATAACACCAGTGAAATTACCGCAAATACAACGGTTCCGCCACCGATGATACCACCGATCTCATCCTCTTTTTTCTCACCCAGATACCGGGCGATCAGCACGGTGATGCCCATGGCAAGCTGTGTCACTACAAATGTCACCAGATTCAGCACCTGGCTGCCGGTGGATACACCGGAAAGTCCGGAAGTGGAACCGAAACGTCCCACCACCAGCAGGTCCACCGCACCGTATGCTGCCTGTAAAATCAATGCTCCCAAAATAGGAACCATAAAGCGAAGCAGCTTTTTCAGAATGCTTCCCTGTGTAAAATCCATCATATCATTTTCAGTATTTTTCAAAATGCTCTCTCCTCTCGCACATGACCTGATAAAAGGTCTCTATGGTCTGTATCATCGTCTCCGCATTCTCTTCCGAGATCTCCGAAAGCGGTTCTATCAGACTGTTGAATACATCGTCGTTGTATTTGCGGGACAGGGCTCTGCCTTCCTCCGTGATGGAGATATAGGTCACTCTGCCATCCTCCGCAGCCACCTGTTTCTTAAGATACCCTTTCTCTTCCATCTCCCGCACCGTCCGGGTCACACCGGGTCTGGGAATCTTCAGATAATCGCTGATATCCGAGATTTTCACAGTGATTCCCTGTCGCTCCATAATGTCGGTCACATCGAGGAAATGAATATAGGAGGGTGTCACCCCGGCAGGCAGCGACGGAAGCATCTCCCGAATCCGCTTCGCCTGATAACAGGCATCCATCATCCTTTTTATGGTCTGAACTTTCATGTTTTTTCCTTTCTTATGTAGTTACCTTGAGTAATTATCTTTGGTAATTATATGAGAACAGTTCCGATTTGTCAATACGATATTTCTATAAGATAAAAACAGCAGACTCCTTTCGGAAATCTGCTGTTTCGCTTACTTATTTTATCTCTTTTATTTCGTCTGAAAAACGTTTACGCATCTGAATCAGAGTCATGACATCGTTCCGGTTGATACCGATGGAACGATAGGCTCCCCGCATGGACATATCGCCGTATGCCGCATAGGGATCGTAGGGCGTTCCCTGATAATGGGCGGACAGCACATATTTCACATCCTCCACCGTGATCTTCTTTTCCGGTACCAGGCACCAGGGCAGATCATCGGAAAACGGTGTGTACTCTGCATTCGGACCATCCCAGACTTTTGTACGGGGATTCAGGGTTCACAGCATATACCAGGCTCTTGCAGTATTGTATACATGGTCGGAATCGTCATGGCTGCCGAAGGCATCTTTGGCAGAAAAGCTGCCGTCCTGTGACAGATCCAGGTGATTTTTCTCAATAAACTCTTTCAGATCCGCAGAGCACATATGCTCCTTTTGCGTAGTCAAGGCATCCTCCAGATCAAAGGCATCAATTCCGAACTGGTTTGGCATCACCACATAGGCGTCATCCGGCACTCTACGGGCGATCCAGTGGTGACCGCCGATGGTCTCCAGCCACCAGATCTCATTTTTATCGGAAAAAGCAATACCGTTCATCTCGTAGGTGCCGTATTTTTCCAACAGGCTTCCAAGGCGGGTGGCACCCTCTTTGGCACTGTGAATATAAGGAAGCACCAGAGACACAATGTCCTCCTCGCCGATGCCGCCGGGACGTATTCCACCAGTGGATCGTCATAAGACGCCTTTTTTTCCTACTAATATGGTTGTACATGGCATAATAAGTTACCCCCCTAGACGATTTCTAAACATATTTTTCTCCGTTGATCACTACATTCTGAATCGTCTCCGGTCTGCCCTGCAGGGGCTCGATCTTCGCAAACTGTCTACAGCCGGTGACTTCGATATTTTCCATAGATAAATCTCGGAAATACGGGATATCCTCCTCGTTCTCCATGGCGATGGTCTCATTCCGGTTCAGGGAATTAAGCACATAGGACATGGTCAGGATCACTGCCTCGCCCTTGATCTCGCTCATGTGGATATTACGGAGCGTGATATTTTCCACCACACCGCCGCGTCCCAGGGCACTCTTCATGCGGACACCCACGTCGGTTGCCGCAAACGTGCAGTTCTCCACCAGAATATCCTTTACTCCGCGGGACATCTCACTGCCGACGACAAATCCGCCATGGCCCTCGTTTACCAGACAGTCGTGGATGTAAACATTGCTGCAGGGTCCCTCTATTTTACGGGCAATGGCGTTTTTACCGGACTTCATGCAGATGGCGTCATCACCGGTCTCAAAAATGCTGTGATGAATATGCACATTGGTGCAGGACTCCACATCGATGCCGTCACCGTTCTGGGCGTAATAGGGATTACGGACCTGTACATGCTCCACCGTAAGGCTCTCACAGAAATAGGGATGGATATTCCATGCCGGAGAGTTCATGAATGTTACGCCTTGCAGAAGCACCTTTTTGCAGTGGCGCAGACTGATCATCACCGGACGGTAAAAATCGTAATACGGAGCTGCTGCCACCAGTGCTTCCTCCGTGGTCCCCTGGATATTATGACGATTGCCTTCCAGAATAGACTCCGTGGGCATCCAGATCTCAGTCTCTTTTGTCTCAATCACATAGGGGCTGATCTGAAGCAGAGCATCCCACTGTTTTGCCGTCATCTTGAACTTTTTGACTGGGCGCCATTTATCACCGCTGCCGTCAATGATGCCTTCTCCGGTGATGGCGATGTTTTCCGCATTTTCCGCGGTGACAGGAGATACAGTGCGGATACAATCCTGTCCTTCATAGCTGGTGATCCGGAGCGGATAATCCTCTTTGGATTTGATGAATTTTAACATTGCCTGACTGTCCAAATGAAGGTTGACACCGCTTAACAGCCGGATTGGTGCCACTGCCCAGATGCCTGCGGGAACTCTTACCGTACCTCCGCCCTGCTCCGACACCTCGCGGATCGCGTGGTTGATAACCTCTGCATTGTGCCTGCCGATCTCGACCTGCAGCTCACCGCTTTTTGCTCCATATTCTGCTATAGACACCTCCCTGTCCGGAAACTGGGGAAGTTCTACTTTATAAGATTCGTTATACATGATGATTATCTCCTTTGAAATACTTTCGCTTTTTGTACGTTTCTGATTCTATCGTGTTCCGTTTTGGACTTCCACCCGGTTTTTGCGTTTTTCCGCAAAGTTCTACTGATTATTTGTGCCCTTTCGCACAGTTTAAGACGCGATATATCCGAAGTTTCGAAACGGACAATCAAGCTCCCCTTACTCGTGTCGAAACTACGCTTGTCAACGGCACCATGCCGATTGCTATATTTCCATCTGTCTTCCGCGTGATCAGTGTGGCACCACGCTGGATATATTGCTTTGCGATGCCGGAATACCCCAGATAATCAATGGACATTCCGTAAGTCATGCGGATGCCTTTATACGTCAGCGACAATGTATTCAGGTGATCGTGTCCACAGAAGATCCATTTCAGCCAGCCGTTATCCACCGCTTTTTCGAAAAACCAAGGTGGCTGGTTCGATATTCCGAAATACTCGTCCTTTTCTCCAATACTGCCATGCTCGTAGACCACGCTGTGGTCTCCCAGCTTCATTTTCTCATAAGCTTCCTTAAATTCTGCGGGCGGCATGTGGAAAAATGCCATGGCGGGCGCTTTCCGCTCGTTCAGTTTTTCCATGCACCAGTCCGTCTGATCCTCATGGATGCAGTCAAAACCGCTGAAAAACCAACCGTCACCGTACATGTTAGAGTCCAGGTGGATGAGCGGAAGTAACGTTTTTCCTTTGTCATCTATGAGGTCTAACACAAAATTTCCCACACCGGTAATGGGATTCTGCGGGCTGTGTTCATATCTTCCTTTGGTGAAAATGGCATATTTTCCCGTGGAAAAAATCTCCGCCAGCTGTTCCTTATTGCAGGTGGAGCCCATCTCGCAGTCGTGATTGCCAAATACCAACGTATAGGGAATCTGGAAACCATCCAGAAATGCCAGCAGTTTTTCCGCCTGCTTTCGGTTGTTCATGGTGCCGCTTTTCGGGAAAAACGGGAACACGGAATCTCCGGTCAGAACCATCAGATCCGGTTCCGTCCGGTGGATCAGCTCCGTCACCGCTGCCAGAGCCAGTTTGTCTTTTTTCCGGGAAAAAAGACCGAACCCAAGGTGCAGATCCGTCAGCTGCAATATTTTATAATCTCTGTCCGTCGGGATACGAAGGGAAAATGTCTCTTCGTCCCGGATCTGAAAGTTTTTGGAAGTATACATAAGAATCTCTTTTCTTTTTGGGGATTAACTCAACGGGATCAGTGCTCCTATTGCAGAAAGTATTGTTGAAATCACCATCAGCACCTGAAACGGTACCGTACCGATCACACCGCAGATAGGACTACTGCCCGCCTTTTTTCTCGATTTTCCATACGTCAGCACCAGCATGATGCTCACCAGTACCACCACGCCGCTCATAATTCTGGTCAGAACGATAAAACTGTTCACACCGAACACGGCAAACAGGATACAGGGAACCGTAGCGATCAGCCAGCTGACGCGGTTGCCGATGCCGATCTGCTCATGAACCACGTCACGGAGGGCGAGGGTATTGCTCCAAAACGTAGTAAGTAAAGCAAACAGGGAAAATACGCCCGCCAGGATCATCGCCCAGGTGCCTATACTCTCTCCCAGCTGCATATAAGCGAGCTCTTTTTCCAGCGCGCCTTTCGTTCCTAGGAGAACCGTGCCCGTCACGATCAGAACAAATACTGAGGAAAGCCCAAAGCCGATGAAGATGGAGCTGCGGATCTTTTTCGCATTGCCGTCCAGTCCCTTCACCACCTGAATCACCGCCTGGTTAGCGGAAGTGGCGAATACCACCATGCTGTACAGTGCCAGCAGATTGTTCCATTGGAACTCCGCCCGCTGCAGGGAATTCAACGGATGCAGAAAAGTCCCCAACGTCATCACCGCCACAATTCCCATGAGGACGATGACTGCGTATTTCTGCGCGATGCCCACAGCTTTCATGCCGATAAACACCACGACTCCGGCGATCATATAATACAAAACCTGTGCCGCCACGAAAGACATCCCGAACCAGTTCACGAAGATCTGGGCACCGCCGTTGATATTGCCGCTGACACCGACCATGATTGCCAGTCCGTAGACAACAAATACGCCCCAGCTGAAAATTTGCTTCATTTTGCCATGGAACAACTCTCCCTCAAAGCTTTTCACCAGCTGGACACCACCGTTATTGTAGGATAGCTCGGCAATGATCAGGTGCAGGATCACGTTCACACAATAAGCGATCAATACCATCCACACGACGTCCAACATGCTGTTCTTCGTGGCAAGATACGGAACGGCGATGATGCCCGTGCCGATGCTGTTGCCAACGATCATGCTGATGGCTTCAAAGGTTGTGAGATGTGCTTCGGATTGGATGGTTTGGGACATATGGGACCTCCTTTGTAAAAATGACTTTTTATTGTTCTTACCCATAACTTACAGATCAAGGCTATCCGGATTCAACAGAAAATCCAGGATACTCATAATAACAATACCCTTTTCATTGCGCCACAACTTAATTCTGTCCTTCACTACAATGATTTTTTTGAAAGAATCGTCAATACGAAGCAATGAATTTTGCTCCTGTTCCATTTTTTCCCGGTCAGGAATTGCAAATGCAGATTGAATATAGTATCTGCGGCTGCCAAGATTGCAGACAAAATCGACCTCCAATCTCTTGCGTACAGCTTTCCCTTCATCATTTTTTTCTGTGTGTTCCACAACACCCACATCTACATTGAATCCTCTGACGAGAAGCTCATTATAGATAATGTTTTCCATGATATGATTTTCTTCTTGCTGGCGGAAATTAAGCTGTGCATTTCGAAGCCCTACATCAGTGAAATAGTACTTATACGGTGAAGCAATGTACCGTTTGCCTTTGATATCGTACCGCTCTGCCTTGCTGATAAAGAAAGCATCCAGCAGATAGCCGATATAGGTTCCAATCGTCTTATCGCTGACAGGAATACCATTGCTGCTGAATGTATTCGCGAGCTTTGTCGGATTTGTCAGTGATCCTACCGCTGATGCCAGAATATTAAGCAGTGCAGACATGACATTGTCTCCACGCAGATTATGGCGGTTTTCAATATCCTTCAGATACAGCTCTTTACAGAGAGTGGTCAGGTATCCGGACTTCAACTCATCGGTTTTCCTGCTGAGAATCTGCGGCAGTCCGCCATAGGTAGAATAGTCGATCCATGCGTCATACTTATCGCCCGAATACGCTGAAACATACTCAGAAAAGGAAAGCGGATACACACGTACTTCGTCTCCCCTCCCACGAAACTCTGTAAGGATATCCGATGAAAGAAATTTGGAATTGCTTCCGGTCACATAAATGTCCACATTATCCCGCCGGTTCAGTCCGTTGAGTACTGCTTCGAAATTTCCGCACAGTTGAACCTCGTCCAAGAACACATACCACATATTGTCGTCCGTAATTCGTTCTTTGATGTAGGCACTCAGTTTCTTGCTGTCATGAAGTTCCTTGAAATCATCGTCATCCAGCGGAATAGTTATAATTCTGGATGCTTGCACACCGGATTCAATCAGATATTGATAATAAAGCTTAAACAGTAGATATGATTTTCCGCATCGACGGATACCGGTGACGACCTTTATCATGCCGTTTTCTCTTCGTTCTATCAGTCGGTTCAGATATAGGTCTCGCCTGATTTGTTCCATAATCTCACGCTCCTTACTTCGGAAAAGTGTGAATGCTTGCATTTTCCCGTAATTACATTGTACCAACTATCAACGGCAGCGTCAATATCACACGATTTGTTATACCGGAAATTAGTAAAAATATGCATTTTCCCGAAAAGCTTACGAGTTTGCCTACGATTGACTGGGTATCATTCAATCCACGCTCCCGCGAGGGGAGCGTGGTGTCCGACGATACACACGGATATTCGGACTTCCCTCTTTTCTCATTATTACTTCCGTTCCGGCAGCATCCCCTTAATTTTTACGCTGCTCAGGTCCACATCCAGCACGATCTTCACCATCCAAAAGAACAGTAGCAGCACCAGCATCGGGATCACGCAGGAGGTAATGATCATTACAGCCACTGCTTCGATAAAGTGATTCAGGGAATTCTCCACCTTCTGCACCAGGTCTTCGGTAGAAATGGTCACATTTTCCACAACGTTTGCCACGGAATCCTTGGCGCTGGAGATAGCATCCTTTGCCCAGTCGAAGATATTAGAAACAGAGCCGGATTCACTGTTGTTTTTCTCCTGTGTGTTTCCTGTAGCAGCTCCTGTTGTACCGGTTCCGGTTGTTCCCATCTCATTAGTGTCGTTCACCAGGTCACTGTTTTCCAGTATGTTCTGTGTATTCTTAGCATCCTCGATAGCTGCCTCGATCTGTGCCTGATAGGTGTCTCCGATAAGGTCAGAGATCTTCACGCTGGCGGGAACTACAAGGAAGATGGCGATGCCGAATACTGCAAGCTTCGCTGCCAGTTTCCGCACTGTGGCATTTTCAAAAATTAGGTTGAATATCCATAATCCACAGGCAATCGGGATCAGGTATGTAAATGCCACATAGCCGGTGATGGTCACGAGATATTTTTCCAGGTAGATGGCACAGAGCACCACCAGCAGATACCCGCTGACATCCGCCATTTTCTCCGCGATGGGCGTTGCCGTGTCACCCGGAAGCAGTGTAATCAGCGCCGAAGTCACTGTCGATGCCGCCGTCAGTTCCATGACCGTCTGCTTTTTCTCATCCAGTGAAGCTATGGTCTTCTGATGATTCTCCGGGGCGGAGGCGTATTTTCCTACCACCGTTATGGATAAAATAGCAACTAACAATAAAACTACCGCAGTAATGCATTTCTGTTTGTTAATGTTCATAGGATTACCTTCTTTCCTTCTATATTTTAATGTTATTTCCTGCAAATACTCTGCCATTACATTTTTCAGGACGTAATTCTAGGCTCTGACTACACTTTTCAGGACGTCATCTCAAAAACCTCCGCAACATCCTCTCTTTCTTCTCATCATACTTTTGGTACCGTATCGGCAGATCCATCCATGTCTTTTTATCCACAATGCTTCTATAATGGCTGAAGGTCTCGAATCCGGTGCGCCCATGATACCCGCCCATGCCGCTTTCGCCCACGCCGCCAAAGGGCATGGCGCTGGTAGCGAGATGGATGATGGTATCGTTGATGCAGCCGCCGCCAAAATGGCAGTGATCTAAGATCCGCCTCTGTGCCTTTTTATCTTCACTGAAAAAATACAGTGCCAGCGGATGAGGATGTTCCTCCACGCAGCGGATCGCCCAATCCACGAAATCTCCTGTACCTTTCTCTGCATCATAGGTCAGCACCGGCAGGATCGGTCCGAAGATTTCTTCTCCCATCACAGCATCCGACCAGTCTACCTCTGTCATCACAGTAGGCGCAATCCGCAGGGTTTTCTCGTCATACTGTCCGCCGCAAATGATCTTTTCCGCATCCATCAACCCAAGCAATCTATGAAAATGCTTCTCGTTAATGATTTTCCCATAATCCGGATTCAACAGGGGATTTTCTCCAAACTGCCTTGCAATCTCCGCCTGAATAGCCTCCACCAACTGATCCCGAATCCGATCGTCGCATAATACATAATCCGGTGCCACGCAGGTCTGCCCGCAATTCAGATATTTCCCGAATACGATCCTCCTCGCCGCCAGTGGAATCTTCGCTGTAGCATCCACGATGCAGGGGCTTTTCCCGCCCAGTTCCAGAGTCACCGGGGTCAAATATTCCGCAGCGCTTCTAAGCACCTCTCTGCCCACAGTTTTTCCTCCGGTAAAAAATATCATATCAAACCGCTGTTGCAGCAATGCCTGATTCTCTGCCCTGCCGCCGGTGATCACCGCCACATATTCTGTCGGGAAACATTCTTCCAGAATATTTTTCAACACTGCTGCCGTCGCCGGAGCGTAGGCGCTGGGCTTCACCACTGCCGTATTTCCCGCGGCGATAGCATCAATCAACGGATCCAGTGTCAGTAGCACCGGGTAATTCCAGGGACTCATGATCAGCACGGTGCCATAGGGTGACGGAGAACGAAAGCTTCTCGCCGCAAACTGAGATAACGGCGTCGGCACTCTTTTTTCCCGCATCAGCCCCCGCAGGTGCTTCTGCATCCAGGTCAGCTCCGAGAGCGTCAGCCCGATCTCGCACATATAGCTCTCCATCCGGCTTTTTCCCAGATCCTGTTGCAGCGCATCGTTCAATTCTGCCTCATGACGCAGCAGGGAAGCCTTTAATTTTCCCAGCTGTTCTGCCCGAAATTCCCGGGATAGAGTGGCTCCCGTGGCAAAATATTCTCTTTGTCTGCTTAATATCGTCCGGATCTCCTGCTCTGTCATAGACGCCTCCTGCTTCTTTCCTCTCTTCTATTCTTTATACTACCCATTTTTTCATTTCAATGCAACGAAAAACGGCGGAGTATTTCGCCCCGCCGCCTGACTATTTTTATCTATTTTATTTCCATGCAAAATTCACAATTCCGTACACATAGATGAACAGCACCGCCGCCGGTACGAAATACTTGAACACGGGTTTCATCCAGTGCTGTACTTTTAATCCTTTTCCGGCGTTGGCTTCCTCCAGGAATTTGTCCCAGCCCCAGCCGACCTTGTAACAGCAAAATACCGCCAGCAGGATCGATCCGATGGGCATGATATTGTTCGACACCAGGAAATCCCAGAAGTCCAGCCAGGTCGTTCCCGCCGCAAAGGGCTGAAAATGGATCACGCTGAAGCCCAGTGCCGTCGTCAATGCCAGCAGAAAACAGCCTATGCCGCACACCACGCAGCCTATCGGTCTCGACCATCCGGTCAGTTCCCGGACCATCGCCAGAATATTTTCACACACGCCCAGTACCGTGGACATCGCCGCGAATACCATGAACAGGAAAAATAACGTTCCCCACCATCTGCCGCCTGCCATGTTGTTGAACACGGTAGCCATGGTATCGAACAGTAGGCTGGGACCCGCCGTCACTTCCACATCATAAGTAAAACACGCGGGAAATATAATGATTCCGGCAATCACCGCCACTAGTGTATCCAGCGTAATAATGTGGATGGATTCGCCCATGAGGGAACGGTCTTTGCCGATGTAGCTCCCGAAGATCGCCATGCCGCCCATTCCCACCGATAAGGTGAAAAATGCCTGGTTCATGGCACCTACCACTACGGAACCGGTAATCTTGGAAAAATGAGGAATCAGGTAAAAGCTCAATCCCTCTTTGGCGCCCGGGAAGCGTAAAACTATGCACCGCCAGCACCAGCATCAGCACGATCAGCGCTGACATCATGTATTTTGTAATGCGTTCCAGTCCACCCTGCAGGTCAAAACTTAAGATAACAAAAGCAATCACAATGGTAATCAGCAGATACGTTACATTCACAGACGGCGTCGTAATCATTTTTTCAAAACCGAAATCCTGCTTCTGCCCCGTCAGGAACTTTACAAAATAATAGAGGATCCAACCGGACACCACTGCATAAAATGCAATCAATGCGATGTTACCGATCAGACAGACAATGCCCCACAGATTCCATTTTCCCCTGCCGCCGGACAGTTTCCGATACATGTAGAGCGGGCTGGTCTGTGCCGCACGTCCCACGGAAAATTCCATGATCATGGTCGGCAGTCCCAGTACGATCAGGCAGATCACGTAGATCAGCATGAAACTGCCGCCACCGTTCTGCCCGCACATCCACGGGAATTTCCACACATTTCCACAGCCGATGGCGCATCCCGCCGACAGCATGATAAATCCCAAACGACTCCCCAGTCTTTCTCTGTTTTCCATACCCCTGATCCTTCCCAAAATTGCTTGATTTTATACGCTTTTATGAGTTGACAGCCCTGTTTCTTCATTATATAATTTTCATAAACATTTGAAAAACAAATTATTTTCATTACATTGATCGAAGAATTGAATTTATACTTCAGAAAGCGTAGCTACCCTATGGACGTAAAAAATCTTGAGACCTTTGTCATGGTAAACGAACTGAAAAGTTTTACACTGGCGGCAGGACGCCTGGGCTACACCCAGTCCACCGTGTCTTTCCAGATCAAGCAGCTGGAAAAAGAGCTGTCGATCCCGCTGTTCGAGCGGATCGGTCATACCGTGACCCTGACCAACGAAGGAGAAAAACTGCTGCCCCTGGCACAACAGATCCTGCGTCTTGCCGCAGAAGCCACTCACATCAGCGGAAATACCGCTCCGGAAGGGCTGGTGCGCATTGCCATTGCAGAGTCCCTTGCCAGTTGGGAATTCCACAGCCGTTTCAAGGATTTTCACGAAAAATATCCCGGTATTCGCCTGAAAATCATTGCAACCAGCACGGACGAAATGTTCCAAATGCTGGGGCAGAATCAGGTAGATATTGTATACACACTGGACCGCCGTATTTTTAACCATAATTATGTGACCGCTTTTGAAGCCCCGGTGGACATCCACTTCGTCACCGGCTCCGGACATCCTTTAGCCGGTAAATCCCCCGTCACTTTGGAGCAGATTTTGGAATATCCGCTGATTCTGACGGAGAAAAACATGAGCTACCGGGCGGCATTGGACGACCTGCTATCTCAAAACGGAAGAGAGACCCTGCCGATCATGGAAGTCGGCGACACCCAGCTGATCCGCAACCTCCTGTGTCAGAACCTCGGCATTTCCTATCTGCCGGAATTCGTCATTGCCGACGATCTGGCGACGGGAAATCTCGTCAGCCTCCCCGTCCCCGGCATCCAGCCGGAGATCTGGCGGCAGCTTCTGTATCATCGGAACAAATGGATCTCCCCGGAATTAAAATGCGTAATCAAATACCTGCAGGAAGAATAATCCGCAGGTATTTTTCTGTTTTAATGAGCAAAATTATTGAACAAAAATGTAGAAAAAGTCGAAAAAATGTATTACACTGAATTTAGTTTTATTGTAACTGTTCAGAACCCTGTTAGTTGAAAATAATATCTGGGGTTCCGTTC
>CAVJMX010000079.1:4803-13376 GCA_963650795.1 Bacteroidales bacterium H4 | reverse complement strand
GGTAAAAACATCCAAACATAATAAAATAGCAAAACGGCCACACATAATCGCTTCTGGAAAAGATCATCAGAAGCATCATAACTACCCACAAGCTAAACATTCCTTTATTTAATTCGGGATACTTTTTCTCTATAAACACACTGATAATTGTATGAATCACCACATAGCCAAAGACAAGAACATCCAAAGCAATCATAATACGTTCGTTCATAAAATAGGCAAGAGGCTGCCCAAATACAATAAAGAGCGCTCCTGTCACCACCGTTATGCTTGTCCATATTGCATATAATAACTTATGTTCCATGAATTCTTCCAGCTTATAATGTGACATAATAATAGCAGCCATCAGTATCCCTGTCATATCGCGGAAGGTTTCAATGACACCATCTAAGCCGGAACCAGTTTTAGTTCTTTGGTCGATCACACAGAACAAGAAAAAGCAGATGGTATATAACATCCGCTTCTTAGACCATATGTTGATTGTTTTTCCCTTTATTGTAAGCTGCATAAGAGCATCTCCTTCTATTGACTTATCACCTACATATATTCTTCTATATTTTAATCAATTTTGATGATAAGTACAAGCTTTTCTTGGAAATGCTATAATTTCTTAAGAAAACATGTCGTCAGCTCTTATTAATAAATATTTCAACACCCTTTTCGAGTTCAGTTTCTGTTGCAATTCCAGCCTCCCCATTTTGGACACTATCTACATTTTTGTCATCAAGTTGCAGACTTGTAATTTTAGTTCGTATCCATTTTCCGCCTTTTTGACCATAAATCTCATCTCCGACTTTAATTTCAGAATTATTTAGTTTTAATATACCGGCTTTCGGCTTTTTAAAATATTCTTCAAATATACCAACTCTTTTCAGCCTTTTGGGAATTAGTGAAATCAATCCCCACTCATCCAACGAATCTCTGGTTTCTTCTTTCGTAAAGATTCCGGCTTCTATTAACTTGTTCTGATTGTACAATTGCCATGTCGTCAGAAGTCCTCTCTCATCGCTCTCTGCATATTCAATTTGGTTGTCACTAAACGGAGGATTCTGCCTTAACAATGGATTCATATATCTTTGATGGTTTACAATATAAATTGGAATAATTTCTTTATCTCTGTTTTCCCTCTCCCTTCTTCGTCTATGTTTTGCTACCTGCGCGCATTCCGCATCCGTAGAAGTTCCGCCTATCCCCTTCACTTCAATGATATATAATTTATTGTCCTCCGTAATCTGTATGTCTTCTCTTAAAATTTCCTCGCTCCCGTCAATTGATATCACATCAGTAAAACCCAGCCATTTGAAATATGTGCATACAGCTTCAACCAGTTTGCCACCTGTTTCCGTCAGTAAATCTTGTCCCGTTACCTCAACCCAGCCATATTTTTGTTTATATTTTTCTCCGGCAAAAATGATTTTCAGGCATTGCTCTTTTAATTCACTTCTCATCATTTTTAGCACTAGTGGTGCCGGTATAAAATTTCTTTGTGGATAACTCATTTCAAATAAAAAAGGGATTCCATTGGGTTTATCATCTTCCGTACAGTACTTCACTTCATTTTTGTTTTGCAAATCAATAATAACTACACTATATTCATGCAAATTGTCAATCATGCTATATTCTAAATTCACGTATCTGTTATTTTTATAGGGGTCATACTCAACTGCTTTGACAATTCCCAAATTACCAACTGCAATATTATATTTTTGCTTCAGTCTTTCTGCTATTTTTTCATTATTCACAATATATATTTGCGGTTCATTATATTTTTTCATCTTGTATTCCACCTTTGTTTCACCCATATTATCAATTGTCTCTACATATCGTAATTCTAAAGTTATACTTCGGATTCCTTTTAAAGGCACCGATATTTTATTCTACCGATGCCTTCTCCACAGTTTGATTTAATATTTCGATATATTCAGGACTCGCCCCTTCGCACTTATCACTTCATCCATATTTTCTAACAGTTGCAACAATATATTTACTACTTTCTCCTGCTCCTTTACAGATTCGTCGGAGCAAAAAGTGATTTCTTCCAGAACCTCGAACGGCTCCCGCAAAAAATATTCTGTATTTTCTCCCAAAGCTTCCGCGATTTTGTCCATATCTGTTGTCGTGATATCTTGCTTGCCTTCTAAGATTTCGGATATCTTCTTGGCATCAATTCCCGTTTTCATGCTAAGGTAGCTTTGTTTAATCTGCCTTGCATCTAAATACAAATTAAGATTCTCAACATACTTCGTCATTTTATCTTCATCCCTTCCCCTCATATTACTATCTGGTTACTCTTTTAATATGGTTTTTATTCTGTCACAACCTTAATCGAGTCTTTCCCATAATATCTTGCGCAATCATCGTTCACCCACGTATGTCCATCCTCCGACTGAATATCTGCATACATGATCAACTCCACCGGA
This sequence comes from Bacteroidales bacterium H4, assembly GCA_963650795.1. Taxonomy (GTDB): domain Bacteria; phylum Bacillota; class Clostridia; order Lachnospirales; family Lachnospiraceae; genus Acetatifactor. The sequence goes on along the minus strand of CAVJMX010000079.1, from coordinate 10,956 downwards.
TATAACGGTGTAAACACTACATCCTTCACGGAATCATCCTTCAGTACCTTGACTCTCTCTTCCCAGCCTTCGCCATACGCCTGTGCCCAGCGATCCATCCGCACCAGTAGATCTCATTTGTCACGATCCACATCTTGTTCATAATCTTCTCTTCAATTTTCCCATTGCCGTCTTAATGACGCTTGTATCTATAAAAGAGCTGAATCCGATAATTGCCAGCACATGTAGCACATGAGCTTTCCTTCAAAGTACACCTGCATATATAACGCCGTTGCTCCTTGCGGCTTTGCGAGATTCGTAAAAGTAATGTTTTCAGAAAACTCATAGTCTACCTGGAAATTACAGTCTCTTCTCTCAAGCAAAGTTGCAGAACGGTACCAATCGAATTTTGCATAAGCATGTACAATCAATGCCGTTTCCTGGTCATCTTTGTAACGTGAGGTGTATTGTATTTTATTGGCTGTTTTTGAACAGACAATAACGACCTTATCACTATAATAAGCACATTCCTTTATATACAGTCCATTATTTTCAAAACAATCTGCCATTATGAAGACTTTGTCTTTATATCTTGAAAAGATTTTAGAGCCCTCTTTCCTAAGAAGATTCAATAGAGTGCTGCGTTCAACTTGATTCCTGCAAATGATGTATTTGAGCGATTCGCTAATATCAAATGCTCCGGGATAGACGATTTCCGCATGTCTGTATTTTTTCTCCTGCTCAGCATCCTCCATGTAACCGTTTTTGTATATTTGTGTGAAATTCAGAGAGGCAAAATTATCTTCCCCGCTTAATAGGCTGCCGCCTCCACCGGCCAATGATTGTTCCGAGAATTGAGTATCAGGTAATTGTAAAAGGCTGTTCAAATCAAATAGAAAAAATACCGGAACCGGAACGTTAGCATTCAGATCATGGCAATAACGCAACGACGGATGTTTGAAGCCTTCATTGTGATATTGTGTTGGAGTAAGTGGTCTGAAGTAGAATCGCACAGTTGATTCCGCACCGGAATAGGTCATATCGATCACTTGCCGGCTTGCGTTATCATTGGACATCAAATGGCTTTTTTCGGCATTATATCTGCTGTATAAATACCCTGTCTTCAGAATACCGATGGCATTAGTTACATCTGTGTAATGAAATGCATACTTTGGCCACCAGGAAACCGGTGAATTGTATTTACAGTTATTGCTAATAATTTCATCATATGTCATGCAAATCCCCCTTTATCAGAAAAGCGCGTCCCCTACCGGCATCCAGTTGAAACCCATTTTGAGCGACCGGATCATCTTCTTTACGGATAGTGATACTTTCTAAATACCCCAAAGCAGTCAACAATGAAAAAAATATATTGTCTACAATATGCTTGCTTTCCGGTACAATGTGTTTATTACAAATATCATCCCATAATTGATGTACATCTTCTTCTGAAATAGCAAAAGACTTTTCTTTCGATTCCAGGATCAGGCTCTTATCCGGGAGCCACTGTGCGTTCCAAATATTTCCATATGCTTCGAAAGAAAAAGGGGCAATTGCTGTCTGATAACAGATATTGTCTTTCAAACCTGTAAACGAAAGATCGATTGCATTTTCTTTCATGAAATTCATCATTTTTGAGGGTGCCTTATGCTCCGGCTGAGACCCACCTCCCTTTCCCAAATAGATATATACATCAATGGGGAGATCTTTCAAATATTTTTCCATTAAAGGTTTCACATCATTCCATGCCAGTTCTCCATTACCACAACCCAATTTGGGAAAAGCGATTGAGGAAATATTATAATCTGCATACTTGCGGACAAATACCATAAGCCCCTTCTCAATATATTCCAATTTGGAAGGATTTCGCCAATGTTCTTTGGTAGGGAACTGCAGAATCCAATGATCCGGAGCATACCAAAGCATCAGTTTTCCAATAATTAATTTATGTTTATCGCATTGCTCCTTATATTCTTGGAACATGGCGGGATATCTCTTTTTGAATTCTAATGCAATTCCCTTTCCCATAACACCTACGGTGTTAACAGTATTAACAAGAACCTGAGCCGGACTGCTGAAAATGTCTCCTTCAATATATGTTAACATTCTAATCCTCCGTCTTAGACTAATTTGATAATTTCACCATTTGGTAATTCAAAGCTACAGTGAAGGCTTGCTCCCGTTGCTACAGCAATCTCTTCCAATTCATCCAGTGTATAGTTTCCACGTTTCATTTTTTGAGAAAAAGCTTGCGGTGATTTATCCATGCGCTCACCAATCTGTGCTAAAGTCATATTATTCTTAACAGCTAAGATTTTCAATTGCTCATCTATTCTCATTATAGAATTCCTCCATAAATATGCCGTCCATATAAATATAATAAACGAACTAATTTAATAAATCAACAGAAACATTTATTTTTGAAATGAAATATTGAGAAATATAAGCTATTTCATTTCCACCGTTATAGAATCTTTTCCATAGTAATCTGCGCATGCATCATTCACCCACGTATATCCATCCTCCGGCTGCAGATCCGCATACATGATCAGCTCCACCGGATATAGCGGTGTGAACACTGCATCCTTCACGGAATCATCTTTCAATATCTTGAATCTCTCTTCCCAGCCTTCACCATACGCCTGTGCCCAACCGTTTTTCCACATGCGGTAAGCACGGTAGCTGCTGGTCTGCTGTACATTGCCGAAAAACACTGCTGCCGCCAGGAACACTCCCGCAACCGTACAGTACCGCAACAGGTATTTCTGTGCCCAGCAATCCATCTTCTCGCTCTTTTCCTGCTTCAGGATTCTCTTGGCGATCCAGCCGCACCAATAGATCTCAATCGCCACGATCCACAGCACATAGAAATACCACAGAATCGCGCCTTGTCTGCCACCGCCCATGTTGTTATCAACATACAGAGTAGCTGTCGCCTGTGAAGAATATACGCCAAAGGATAACGCAGTAAACACTACCGGCATCCGGAAAGAATATTTCATTCTTCTAACGGCTTTCCATATAAACGGAAGTACCAGTACCAGTAGCAGAATCATCTTAACATCTGTCCAGCTGATAATATTCAGAAAAGTTCTTTCAAAGGACAACCATATTGCCATCAGCGGAGTATTTGCTGTCGTTCCTCCAAAGTTCGCATCAATCCGAGTAGTTGTAAGAGGCGATGTTGCGCACATAAATACACTGATTGTCTCCAATATAGTTACAATCCAAGTTCGTCGAAATGCATTCTTATGATATATTAGAAATACAATCTGTAGGCAGATTAATGTGCACATCATAGATACACTGGTAGAGAAATTGTTTCCTCCTACCAGCACAGCCAACATGCATGCAAAAACAGTAGCTGCAATTCTTTTTTTCTTGTTCATCTCTTTTAGAGCTATTCTTAAATATAGCGCTAAAAGTATCAGCGACAAACTATATACAAACGTATAATTTACCGATCCATTGTACCAATAAAAACTTTCCGTCGGATACGGGCAATAAAGTATCTGCAGAATTGTTGCAGGAACACAGATTGGCACCACAAGCCACTTATTTTCCTCATTTTGACCGCTAATACATTCTTTTACAAGCAATAGTTGTGATAATATCACTGAACCAATCATCAAATACGGTGTTATCCGATAAAACTGTTCCCCAAATGCTGCCGGCTGAAGTGCTGACAAAATCAAAATAGAAAATCTTGCTTCCCATACATTCTGAGATATTGTCTGCCATATTGCATGGAGCACTCCGAGAATTCCCTCTCCTGCCTGCATTGCACGATACATGTATATTCCAAATGACCAATCATCTGCCGATGGATAATCATATTTTGCAATTACCAACAGCGGCCACAGAATCACAGCCAGTGCAATTACGCATGCAGCGCTGATCAGCATAAGTTTCTTTTTCTCTGTCAGTTTAGTCAGTTTCACTTTTACTATTCCACCTTTTCTTTGGTATGGGGCTCCACAACATAATAGTTATTATAAAAAGAAGTAATATCGTACTGTTCTTCATCAAACAGGTCGATCTGATCATATTTTACCACGTACACTACGTTCTTGCCCTGGTTCTCCCGGATGGTATCTTCCGTCACGTATTCAAAATGATATTTTTCCGTATAGGGCAACTGTTCTCTGCCGTCCTGCACGTTGCTGATGCCCTGGAAATAATGAGCATCGATCTGGTGGCAGTACATCGTGAGAATCTGTCCCACCATATCCTCCCCCTGTTCCAGGGGATCCGGATCTATGTAATACTCATCGCATTCTATCGTATGTGCATAATTTAATGCATTAATATACGGTTCATAATAATAAATTCGGCTTAAGTCCGCCCAGCCTCCGAAATAGGTAGCAGCAAACATCACTCCCAGTGCCCCGTATAATGCTGCAATGGGAATTGCTGTGATTTTCCACTTTTTAATGCATGCCGCCATACCCACCGCCGCCAGGATGATCACCGGATAAAACGCAATATTGATGCGGTGCAGTACCGGATATCTGGTAATGGCACCAATGATCACGGTCAGTCCCATCCATGCGAACAGGAGAAACATAGGTATCTTATACTTCTCCGGCAGTTTTTTCTTTTTCCAGTTCCAGATTACTGCGATCAGACCGATCAGGAAGAAGATATCCGTCACGTAATAGACCGGACCGAATTTGGCTATCGTACTGGGAACCGCCTGATCTCTTCCGAAAAATATGGTCTTTATCATGCATACCAGATTTTCCTTCAGCTGATACCAGGAAAAGTTGGCAAACAGTACATCCTCTCCCCGAACGCTGTCCTGGAACGAAGGAATGGTAAATAGCGGCGTCTCGATGGTCTCTTTTCCCAACACTGTAATCAGCATAGACAGATACTCCGGCAACACGATTACTACATAGACTGCAATACAGCCTAGGAGTTCTTTCCAGTTGATCTGCTTTTTCTTAAGCAGGTAAATTGCCACTGCCAACAGGAAAATAGGTACGGAATAATCCGATACCGCATAGCAATAACAGCACAGTCCGAAAAATACCATGGACACATATAAAAAGATTCTGTTCCACTTCTTCCCCTCTATCTTGTGCAGCCCTGCCAGCAAAAAGCAGACGGCAAACAGGAACATATGAGGGAACATGTTACAGTCGATGGACCAGCGGCTCTGCATATAGTGCCACGGGCAGATCATCCCGAAGAGCAGGGCGATCATAGCTGTCCACTTGCCCGCCAGTTGTCTTGTGAACAGGTACAGTGCCAGGAGTCCCAGACAGCTGGTGATCAGGAGCGGCAGTCGTATCGTAACGGTAGAGAATCCCAGTATTTTAATAAATGGGATCATGCAGTAAGATAATAATACGCTCATCTGGCTGCTTACCCATGCCGTAAAATGCACGGGATACCGCATACCGTAACGGTCGGTTCCGTATTCCGCCAATGCCTTGGCATCTACTGCCGCCATAGCTTCATCCTGGTGCACGCCGATGGGCGGTGCACCGAAATGATATGCCCGGATGAAGATTGCTGCCAGTAAAATCACTGCCACCAGGAATATTTCTGTCTTTCTCGATTCTAAGAGAGTCTTTAATCTTTTCATTCTCTGTCTTTTCCCTTTTGCCTCACATAATTTATCTATATAACATCCGAAGTCCAATCAATATCAACATCTTCACCTGCCATATCGGATGTTTCTTCTGCATTCTGTTCCATTTTGGGTTGTGCAGTCACGGTTCCTGGTATGGGATTTTCTTGTTCATTTCCATGACTGCAGCCTGCAAGTAATATCGCTGTCACGATTAATACTCCCGCCGATAACATTATTTTCTTCTTCCTATTTTGTATTCGAATTCGACTCATGAATTATAATGCCCTCTATTGTTCATCTGCATCTTGGATCAAATTACGTAGATACAAATCTGCATCCGTTCCCTCTTTATACGCTTTAATTTGTAACAATTGTTCCGCCAGGGAATAGATACTCTTGGCAACCGTTGGTCCGTAGATCGTAATATCCCGTCCATCTTTCGTCAGTGTCACATAGCTTCGAAACGCATAATCTACTTTATACTCGCTGGCAGGCATTCCCACCAATACAGAAGTATAACGGTATCGGTTATCCGCCGTCTCGCTGTAACAATTTTTTTCGTGCTTCCGCGCTGATTCCCGTCTTAACCCGAA
>CAVJMX010000079.1:0-4554 GCA_963650795.1 Bacteroidales bacterium H4 | reverse complement strand
TGTCATCATACCCATCCGGTATCTCCAGCGAAATCCAGGTAGTCGGTTCCGGAGTTGGCGTAGGATCCGATTCTCCCGGCATATTTTCATAGACCGGAATACGAAAGAATTCCCAAGCGCATTTGCCGAGCCATACAATTTGAATACATTAGCTGCCTCGGATGTCGGTGCGGAGATATTCTGCATATATTGGTGCTGATATAATCCGTAGGCACTATTCTTATTCACATTAAACTTTTGCAGATACAGTGTATCCTGCCCTTTATTGATATATTTGTTTGCGAGCAGATCCGATCCTCCTAAAATGGAGAAATATGCCCCCTTCCAGTCATGATCTTTTGCATACTTCAGACCATTTTGAATAATCTCATTCGTTGTCTTTCCAGTGGCTCCCACGTTAAAATAATTATAATAGCCTTCGTATCCAGCTACAGTTCCGGATATAATTGCCGAAGTGCCTTTCCCCTGCTCTTGCAACACTCTTGCCGCCAGATGAAAGGGACTTACTTTTCTACAGTCTTCTTTTCCTATCATATAGAAAATGTACTCAAAAGTCATGCTCGTTCCAGGGGCATTCGTCTTGCTGTTCATGAAAGTATTTTCCAAAAAGGCCGCCAGTGCCTCCTCGGTATGATAGGTCTCATTGTAAGTCAGTTGTTCAAACTGGAAAATTGCGCCTTCCCGCAGAGCGTTCCAGGGATCCATATAGGCTTCCAGTACTTCTCTGGTGGCGTAGTACCATCCGGCGCCGTAGTAAGCTCCTCTTGCCCATTCCGGGGAGCTTGCACTCACCAGGCTCCTGCCGCCCTGCATCTCGTTCGTCACCGCGGTGCTCCAGTCTAACTGTGTATTGTATCTGACGAATATCCAGTTAGGATATTTTTCCTTAAGCGCGGTTAATGCCGCCTGGTACCCTGCGGGGAACTGTTCGATATCCGCGTAATTTCCCTGTCCGTCTGCGGCAAGCATAGCTGCGCCGCCGGGATTCATTCCGTAGAGTTCTTCCCATGCCAGGAACCGTTCGTCGGAGCACGCCAGGTAATCTCTGCGTACATATCCCACGTACTCGGTACCGCTCATGTCCGTGGACACTTTTTCCCAGACCTGACTGTCTTCGTCCACCGCTACATCCAGGATTTCCACCATCTGTCCACTGGGTACCGTCACTACCGTCTTGCTGTCTTCCTCCACATCTGCATGGATCGGATATTCGTCACACAGGTAGACTAATGCCATGACTTCTCTGTCTTCCACGATCTCCCGCAACGCCTGTCCCGCTTCCGCGATCCACGCCAGGTCCTCTTCGTCTAACGCCTGTGCCTGATAGGTATTGCCCTCGTAGGTAAATATGAATGCCGTCAGGAGTATTGCTCCCAGAATCGCCAACTTTCTCTTCATTTACTCTATATGCTTCACTTTCTTATGCAGCACCCGGATTCCCTTCGGTGCTATGGTAAATATGGTATGATAACACTTGTTCTTTTTGGTAAGATACGGATTTTTCATGGCTCTGCACCAGTTTTTCCGCATGTATTTTACCACATTCCGGTAAAATACGTTATCCCTCGTCATCTGCTCTGTGGGAATATGCAGCAGGTAATCCAGTCTTTGGAAAATGCCAAAGCGGAATGCGATATCCGCAAGCTCCTTATCCTCCGACCAGGCAGCCTTCACCAGCCCCTGTACCATATCCGCGTTGTCCACATTATCCGCATAGACTCTGGAGAAGCCGGTCTGTTTTCTGGTATTGCTGTCCGGGCGGTAAAATACATGGTAGGACTGTCCGGGAATGCACACGATCCCCGGCACCTTTCCCCGGGTCAATAGCTTCACCAGCAGATGAAAATCTTCATTTAATACTCCCACGGGAAAACCTTCCTCGTCAAACAGATCTCTGCGTACCAGTTTCGTGCAAAAAGAGCAGTCTCCTCTATGCATTAACAGCTCCCGCAGAAAATCCTTCGCCAAAATCTCCTGTTCCTCCGTTACCGGCTCACAGATATTCGGAAGTCTCCTGCCCTCCGGGTCGATCTCGTCTCTGCCGGTCTGGGCAATGGGCAGATGGGTAGTCTCTATGGCATGAAGCAGTCTCTCATACATATCCGGCTCCACGTAGTCATCGCTGTCTACGAAGCCAAGGTATTCGCCCGTTGCTTCCTTAATTCCCAGATTCCTGGCGGAGGAAGAGCCCCCGTTTTCTTTATGGAAGACACGGATCCTGGGATCCTCCGTCGCCAGCTCATCACACAGCGCGTCAGTACCGTCCGTGGATCCGTCGTCCACCAGCATAATCTCTATCTTCTCATAAGTCTGCTTCCGCAGGCTTTCCACGCAGCGTGGCAGATATTCTATAATATTGTATACAGGTACAATAATACTTACTGTTGCTTCCATTGTTGCCATTGTTTCCTTTATTTTCATTCTCCACGGGCTGCGCACCACATGCTCTGTCTCATCCGAAACTGATCAGATCTTCCCCCTAAACATCTCCCGGTACATCTTCCGCTCCGAGATCACCGGTGCCACGGAACAGGGACCGGAGGTGGGCAATACATATCCGGCTATCTCGTCCGAAGTCGCTTTTTCCAACGCCAACGTCGTATCCTGCGCTTGCAGGAATCCTTTTCCGACGCAGAATTCCGTCAGGCGTTTCGCCGCGTTCTCCGCATTCCATTCCTCAGTTATCGTGGCATAGGCATTCCTGCCGATGCGATGGCACAGTTCCCGGTCCCGCAGGAGGCTTCTGACGCTTGCAAGCAGCTGATCCTCTCTGCCGGTCTCGTAGGCATAGCCGTTCTCCTCCGGATGGATCAGATACGGTACCGCTCCGATCATGGCATCCGCCACGACGGCGCATCCGCTGTTCATGGCTTCATTGACGACCGCTCCCCAGCCTTCCTTCCGGTCACTGGTGACGAGGTAGATCTCCGCCCGCTCCATGGCTTTCCGCACTTCGGCAGGCTCTCTGAATCCCGGAAGGTCCACTTCCGCTTCCAGTCCATACTCTGCCCGGAGTCTTCGTACCTCCGGCTCCAGTTCTCCCCCACCGATCATCTCCAGGTGGAAGGGGATCCCCTGCTCCTTCAGGCTCTTCGCCAGACGAAGAGGCAGTTCCGGATGCTTCCAGTCGATCATACGGGCCGCCCACAGAATCGTGGCAGACTCTTTCCCCGCCATCAACTGATCCACATCATAGACTTTCTTCTCGGGAAAATATCCCCATTTCAACATTTTATCCGGATATGCCCTCACGATATGAAAATCTGACGGCACATAGGCTCCGGCACATAATAAATAGACTTCTTTTTTTCGATAACATGTGTGATCTTTGTATTTCTGCACCAGTCCCCGGGGGGATATAGCTTTCCACTGGGCTTCCTTATACAGGCGTTCGCTGTAGCGGATCACGGTCTTGCCCTGATGCAGTCTGTCCTGAATGAAGCTTTCATCATCCGTCCCGCCGAACAGCACTACATCCGCCTGTTCGATCAGTTCTCTGCCCCGTTCCGGTTCCTTATAGTAATGTACCAGATACGGGTAATCCGCTTCCTTCCATCCCATGCGGAGTCTCTCTTCTTCCACCGGTTCTGTCTGCAGAAAAGCAAAGCTTCCCCGAAGCAGTTCCTCCATCGCATTGCAGAAGGGAATCTGGTGATGATTCAGGTAATTAGACACCATTACAAATTTTTGCATAGATTTCCACCATTTTTTTATAATTTTGCTCCGAATCGTGATTTTTCTCTGCATGTTTTCTTGCATTTATGCAGTATTCCTGTTCTTTTTCAGGATTGCTCCACATTTCGATACACGCATTTGCAAGGGATTTGGAGATATTTTCCAGTGCTTCGTTTTTAGAATCACAGTCGTTATTTTTAATTGTGAATCCCGGATAGAGGATTCCGTCCTCTCCGCCGGTGAAAATGCTGGCGATTCCTCCCACTTCTGCACTGACGCAGGGCATGCCTAAGAGCATCGCTTCTCCCAGGGAATTCGGCGAATTTTCAATGCTGGACGGGCACACGAAGAGATGGTTCTTCAGATACTGTTCTTTCATCTGTGCCGCCGACAGTCTTCCGAGGAAATGGACTTTATCCTCTAAATGTCCCTCTTTCAAAAGCTTTCTGAGGTATCGTCCGTAGGCGGAGATCTTAAGCTTTTCCTTTAATGTACTGTAAGCTGTCAGGCTGTTACCTGCCACATAGACTTCCGCATCCGGGAATCTCTCCAGGATCCGCGGCATAGCTAAGAGCATATAATGTAGTCCCTTAATGGGATAATCCCCCTGGCTTAAGAAGATAGAATGGGGAATACACTGCTCTCTGCTCCACTGTCCGGTATAAAAATTGCTCCGCAGGGTCTCATTCATGGGATAATAGGTCACTCCGGGGTGCCACTCTGCTGTGTAATGTCTGTCCCACGCCGTTCTTCCGGTGACATTTCCGGCAAGCCTTATGGCTTCCATCTCCATCTCACCGCGGCGGGCGAATTTCTCCTGCTGTATTTTCAGGGTATCCTTTTTCACCAGATCCCGGAAAGTCACGGAATTCACCACTG
>CAVJMX010000078.1:0-13811 GCA_963650795.1 Bacteroidales bacterium H4 | reverse complement strand
TCCATTTACACTACATTTTCCCCAGTTTGATTTTGACATAGGCATAGTGACTATGATACACTGGATAAGAAAAAGTGGGATAGTCTGCTTTGAGGAAAATGATGAACATAGGACGAGAAAAGGTTAAGGGAGCGAAATACCTTGGATAAGAGTGAATATACATTAAGGGTGAAAGAGATTAAGGAACTGATCAGTCGTGGAGAATATGCACAGGCTGCAGAGATTGCCGATACCATCGACTGGCGTCGTGTGAGGAGCGTTATGACGCTGTGCACGATCAGTGATTTGTATAAGATCAATCGAAGATACGAAGATGCCAGAGATATGCTGCTTTTGGCATACGAGCGTCATCCCGGCGGAAGAACCATCTGCTATTCCCTGTGCGAGCTTTCCATTAAAATGGAAGAGTATGTGCAGGCAATCGAATATTACAAGGAATTTGTGCAGGTAGCACCCAAGGATACCGGCAGATATATTTTACAGTATAAATTATACGAAGCCCAGGACGTAAGTCTGGAAGAGCGGATCGCCGTTCTGGAAGAACTGAAGAAGAGAGATTACAGAGAGAAATGGGCGTACGAGCTGGCATATCTGTACCACAGAGTGGGACTGGCTGCCAGATGTGTAGAGGAATGTGATGAACTGATCCTCTGGTTCGGCGAGGGCAAATATGTCATCAAGGCAATGGAACTGAAAATGCTCCATCAGCCGCTGACTCCGGAACAGCAGGAGAAATATGACCACAGATTTGACGAGCCAGGAAGCTATATTCCGTCACAGAATTATGCGCAGGATACCGGTTATAGCGAGAATCAGGGTTATGATCAGAATTATTCTCAGGAGTATTCCCAGGATGGAAGCTATGACCAGAGCCAGGGCTATGATCAGAACTATTCTCAGGATTACCCCCAGGATGGAAGCTATGACCAGAGCCTGGGTTATGATCAGAATTATCCTCAGGATTACCCCCAGGACGGAAGCTATGATCAGAATCAGGGCTATGTTCAGGATGATAATTATGATCAGGTATCCGGGGATACGCAGGTCTATGAACCTGTACAGCAGTCTGCGCAGGAGACAGCCGCACAGCCGGAACAGGATGATTTTGATATCCATGTGAAGACAATGGATGTCGGTCAGTATAATACCATCAATCTGCAGGCAGAGCTTGCAGCGGGACTTCGTGAAGTCCTCGGCGATGAACACAAAGAAGACACTGCTAAGACGACCTCCGATTCTATTACCCGTTCCATCGTAGCACCTATGATGGATACGGATTCCGATACTGAATCTCTGGATTATCCGGAGCTTGCAGAAGCCGGTGAGGATGATCTGGAGCCGGAGACCGAACAGATCGAAGGATCGGAAGTATTTTTCGGCGAGACCGGAGAGATCGGTGACCTGTCCCAGGTTCCGGAAGTAGAGACCGAAGAGATCCTGCCGGAAGAACCGGCTCCTGTTAAGAGACCGGATGTCGTACCGGAACTGTCGGAAGCAGAAGTGGAACCGGCAGCAGAAGAAGCACCGAAGGCAGAATCGACGCCGGCAGCAGAGCCGAAGGCACAGGCTCCTGTGGAGACACAGAGTACGCCTAAGACTCCTGTCGAAGAGATTCACGAAATGCATGAGGTGACCGCACCTGTGGAGCCTCCCAAGGAACTGGCAAATGTACTGGCACAGGAATCGGACGGTCAGATCAGTCTGGTAATGCCCGAAGCGGAAAGCATCGAGAAACAGATTACCGGACAGATGAATATTGAAGATATTTTGGCAGAGTGGGAGCGGAAAAAACAGGAAAACCTTGAAAAGAGAGAAGAAGAAGTCCGCCAGCATGTATTACAGCAGACCGGTGCGATGTTCACAGAATTTGAGCAGGCAGTAAGAGACGGTCTGTTAGAGAAGCTGGAAAAAGAAAAAGCAGCGGAGACAGATGCCGCTGATACTGCGGACACTACCGATACTATTACAGAGAACGATGAAGTAGAGGAACTGGAAGAGATCGCAGATGTAAATGCGGCAACCGAAGCGGAGGAGGAACCGATAGAAGAGACTGCAGTAGAATCCGAATCCGCAGAAGAAGTCTTCGGGGAACCGGAAGAGCAGCCCGCCGAAGAATCTGTGGAAGAAATTCCGGAAGAACCCATAGAGGAAGAGACTTCCGAAGAAGCAGTACCTGCAGAAGAGGAAACTCCGGTAGACGAACCGGTGGCAGAAGACATCGCAGATGAACCCACGGAGGAAGAAATATCCGCAGAGCCGATTCCGGAAGAGGCACCCGTCACGGAGACCGAGACCCCGGCACCTCCCACAGTGGAGAGAGACAAGGCAAAAGTTCGTGCGCTGACCAGAGAAGAACGCGAATTATATGCTCCTTTTATCCAGAGCAAATCCGCAAGAGAACAGCTGGTCAAAGCCATTGATAATATTAGTCTGGCTGCCTATACCGGCAACGTGATCATTACCGGAGAAGAAGGCATGGATACATTATCTCTGGCGAAAAATATGATCCGGGAGATTCAGGCTGCCGACAGCAATTTCTCCGGAAAAGTGGCAAAGATCTCCGGACATGCACTGAATAAAAAAGATGCTGCCGATACATTGTCAAATCTGAAGAACGGTGCGCTTATCATCTGCAAGGCATCGGAGATGAACGATATCACGGTGAACACTCTGTATAAAGCATTGCAGCAAGAGAATCAGGGAATTGTGATTATTCTGGAAGACACCAAGCGCGAGATAGACCGTTTCCTGGAAAAGCATGAAAAGCTGAAGGAAAGCTTCACTTCCCGGATGGATGTGGAAGCCCTCAGCAATGATACGCTGGTAGCGTTTGGCAGACAGTATGCCCGGGAGATGGAATATTCCATCGACGAGCTGGGTGTGCTGGCACTGCACACCAGAATTGAGGACATGCAGACTATCGACCATGTGGTTACGGTGGTAGATGTAAAAGAAATCGTAGATGAAGCTATTTGCCATGCAAATAAAAAGACATTAAAGCATTTCTTTGATGTTCTGTTTGCCAAGAGATATGACGATGAGGATATGATCATCCTTACCGAAAAAGATTTTGTATAGCTATTCAGAGCCATGTAAACATTGACAAAGGGAAAGCATTAAAAATGCGATTTTGCGAATGGGGTTCTGAATAGTTAAAAATATATAGCAGGAGGCACAGTTATGACGAAGGAGAAGGTATTTATTTCCGAGACTGACCAATATCTTTTTGCTCAGGGGACGCATTATGATATTTATAAAAAGCTGGGTGCACATCTGTCTGTGGAAGACGGGGTGCAGGGAGTCTATTTCGGAGTATGGGCTCCGAATGCAGCCCAGGTGAATGTCATTGGCACATTCAATGAGTGGAATGAGGAGTCACATCCCATGCAGAAGCTGGGAGAAGGCGGTATCTGGGGGGTGTTCATTCCCGGTGTGGAAGAAGGTACAATGTACAAATACCTGATCTATGCAAGTGATGGCAGAAAACTGTATAAGGCAGATCCGTTCGCCAATTATGCGGAATACCGTCCGGGCACAGCTTCTATCGTTACCGATATCACCGGATTCGACTGGAAGGATTCCAAATGGATGGAAGCCCGTGACCAGAAAGATATGAACAAGGAGCCTATGGCAATCTATGAATGCCACATCGGATCCTTCATGAAGCATCCGAATAACGGCACTGCAGAAGGCTTTTATAACTACCGTGAGTTCGCAGACCGGATCGTGGAATATCTGAAAGAGATGAAATACACTCATGTAGAGCTTATGGGAATTGCAGAGCATCCTTTTGATGGCTCCTGGGGTTATCAGGTGACAGGATATTATGCGCCCACCTCCCGCTACGGAACCCCGAAAGACTTTATGTATCTCATTAACGAGCTGCACAAAGCGGGTGTTGGAGTCATTTTGGACTGGGTACCGGCTCACTTTGCCACCGATGCTCACGGACTGGCAGAATTCGACGGTCAGTGTATCTTTGAACATCCCGATCCCCGTCTGGGAGAGCATCCCGAGTGGGGAACCAAGATATTTAACTACGGGAAAAATGAAGTGAAGAACTTCTTAGTGGCAAACGCACTGTTTTGGCTGAGAGAGTTCCACATAGACGGTATCCGTGTAGACGCTGTAGCATCTATGCTTTACCTGGATTACGGCAAAAAGGAAGGCCAGTGGGTTCCGAATAAGTTCGGCGGAAATAAGAACCTGGAAGCTATCGAGTTCTTCCATCACCTGAATTCTGTAGTCCGCGGAACCTACCCCGGATTCATGACCATTGCCGAGGAATCCACCGCATGGCCCAATGTTACCAGCGATATCGGCGGAGAAGGTCTGGGCTTCTCCTTCAAATGGAATATGGGATGGATGCATGACTTCTGTGAGTATATGAAGCTGGATCCTCTGTATCGTAAGGGCAATCATTATGCCATGACGTTTGCCATGAGCTATAATGACAGTGAGAACTACATTCTGCCCTTATCTCATGATGAAGTGGTACATCTGAAATGCTCCATGGTGAATAAGATGCCGGGATATACAGCGGATAAATACGCTAACCTTCGTGTGGGATATACCTATATGTTCGGACACTCCGGTAAAAAGCTTCTGTTTATGGGACAGGATTTCGGACAGGAGAGAGAGTGGAGCGAAGAGCGAGAGCTTGACTGGTATCTGTTGGGCGAGAAGCTGAACCAGGGCGTGCATACTTATGTGAAGGAATTGCTGGAGCTCTACCGCAAATACCCTGCTATGTATGAGATCGACAATACCTGGGATGGTTTTGAATGGATGAATGCGGATGATGCGGAACACAGCACCTATTCCTTCGTGAGAAAATGCTCCAGTGGTAAGAACAACCTGCTGTTTGTATTGAATATGACCCCCATGAAATGGGAGAATTATACAGTACCCGTACCTAAGAAGAAAAAATATAAACTGCTTCTCAACAGTGATGAAGAGCGGTTCGGCGGCTGGGGCAATGAGATCCCCGCAGAGATTATGGCTGAGAAAAAGCCTTATCATTATAAAGACTACTCTATCAGCTTTGATCTGCCTCCCTACGGCGCAGCCGTATTTCTGTTCTAAGTCAGGTTAAGAAAATACGTAAAACAACCGAAATAAAAGATGAGTGTGACCTGGAGGTGCACTCATCTTTTTTCTTAACTGTTGCACAGAAAAGGATGATAAACGTGAAAATAACATTTCAGAATCAGACGGTAAACGAAGCAGACAATAGAACAGAAAGCACCCGTACAGAGAAAAACACCTGGGGTAAGGATAAGACACAGCGCAATAAAAAAAGCGGCAATGTGAATACTTTCGGGGCAGTGTACGAGAGCGGGCAGACCGCAGTGCCCATGGCAACCATGGGAAATGAAGAGAATAACAAGGGAAAATCCCTGATCGAATTGCAGCAGGATGCGGAGAACAGTAACGTGGCACTGCAGCAGGATTACATGACACTTTTGTCACACACGATGTCACAGGAAGACTATGCGAAAGCCTGTGAGGATGGATTTGATCCGAAAGAACTGGATCAGGACACCGCAGTCACCATCGTGGATAAGATTAAGGCAGAGCTGGTGCGTTCCGGACAGCAGATTGCAGGATATACGGACGATATCGACATGGATACCTTGGCGGCAGCCGTAGGAAGTGACACCCTGGCGAGAAGTATCGAAGAACAGTTCCGGTCAGCGGATATTCCTCTGACACAGGATAACATAAATGAACTGAAAAATGCCTGGGATATGGCATCTTCTTTGAACGCACCGGAAGAAGGTGCAGTCGGATACCTGGTGGATAACGGACTGGAGCCGGAGATCTGGAACCTGTATGTGGCAGAGAACAGCGGCGCCAAAGTACAGAACAATGATGTTCCGCAGGAACTGCAGGAGCAGATGGTCAAGGTAATTGCGGATTCGGGACTGACGGTCAACGATGAGAACAGACAGAAGGCGCAGTGGCTGGTAAGCGCCGGACTTCCGCTGACTGCGGACACGTTACAGCAGCTTGCAGAACTGGATACTATTTCCTATCCTGTTACGGAGGATGCTTTTGCACAGGCAGCGGCGGCTGCAATCGCAGAAGGAAAATCCCCGATGTATGCAAATCTTGGCAGACAGGATACGATTTATGAAAAAGCAGATAAAATGCTGCAGGACTGGTTCTCGGATGCAAAATGGGATGCCACGGCAGAGAATCTGGCAGCTAGAAAACAGCTGGAAGAGATTCGTCTGCGGATGACGGCAGAAGTGAATGTGAAGCTTCTGCAGAGTGATTTTTCTATAGACACAGCACCGATGGAACAGCTGATTGAGGCTTTGCGTAAGGCAGAGGCAGAGGTTGCCGGGAAGTATTTCCCCGGGGAATCTCAGGCAGTGGCAAAATATGAGACTTACACCCAGGCGGTTCAGGTGGCTGACGAATTGCCCGGATTGCCTGCCGGGGTACTGGGACCCTATAGCCTGGAACAGAATGCGGCTTCGGAGAAGGTTGCCGACTTCCATAAAGAAGGCACGGCAATGCAGAAAGCCTATGAGGAAGCAGGGGAACGCTATGAGACACTCATGACGGCGCCGAGAAGCGACCTGGGAGACAGCATCCGGAAGGCATTTTCCAATGTAGATGATATTCTGACAGACATGTCATTAGAGAAAACACCGGAAAATCAGCGTGCTGTCCGCATCCTGGCATATAACAGCATGGAAATTACACCCGAAAATATCGAGAAGGTCAAGGAAGCTGACAGACAGGTCAGTGCAGTGGTAGACAGACTGACACCGAAAAATGTATTGCAGATGATTCGGGACGGTGTGAACCCTCTGGATAAGACCTTTGATGAGCTGGAGGCTTATTTTTCACAGAATCCTCAGAACTATGAGGAGGAAGCGGAGGATTACAGCCGGTTCCTGTATCAGCTGGAGCAGAAAAAAGATATTACGGAAGAAGAGCGGAAGGCATATATCGGTATTTACCGTATGGTGCATCAGGTCGAGAGAGAGGATGGCGCAGCGGTAGGCGCAGTAGTGAATACCGGCGCAGAGCTGCAGTTTTCCACGCTGCTGGCAGCTGCCAGAAGCAGAAGAACCTCTCATATGGACTGGAAAGTGTCGGATGATACGGGACTTACCCAGGAGATCCATTTTTCTGAGAATAATATATCCGAACAGATCCGGATGGGAATGGCAAAAGAGATTCTGACATATGTGTCAGAGGATAGCGAAAGCAGAGCTGCTTATGCACAGGAAGGACTGCAGCAGATGCGGGAGGCTGGAAATACAGCACCGGAAGCCGCAGAACTGCTGCAAAAGGGAGAAGTTCCGGTCAGCGCATCGAACCTGTTGGCGGCACAGGCACTGCTGGAGGATCCTGCGGAACTGTTCGGCGATCTGCGCAGATATAGAGAAAAGTATGATCAGAATGGTCAGAATAATCAGAATGATCAGAAAAAGGAAGTGTCCGAGGATACTGCCAAACTTTGGAAGGAACTGGATCAGCCGGACTTTACCGAAGAATACAGCACCATGCTTCAGGAAGCTTTGCAGGATACGGAGACCATGAGTCTGGAACAGGCGGATGAGCACCTGGATGTAAAACAGCTGCAGCTGGTACATAAGCAGCTGCGTCTGGCAGGAAGTCTGCAGGACAAGCAGGAATATTTTCTTCCGATGTACCTGGGAGAGCAGCTGGCAGGGGTTCACCTTACGTTACAGCAGGGATCCGGTGACACGGGCGTCGTGGAGATCCGGGTGAATGCCGGGGATGAGGAACTGGAGGCACATTTGCAGGTAAAAGGAGATACCGTCGAAGGTTACCTCGTAGGAAATACGCCGGAAGAGGTTACGAAATTGCAAAAGGCTTCCGATATATTCCTTGAATGGATTCAGACAGATACTTCTGCAGACTGGAAAGCAGAGAAACTTTCCATCGTCAGCTCCCGGGATATGACAAGGATGGCAGCCGGAGAGACACAAAATGCAGACACAATAGAGAGCCGGATCGATACGGAACAGCTGTACCGTCTGGCAAAAGGATTCCTGCAGGCTGTCGCAGACAGCAGCGGAAAGTAAGGAGTAACACATGAGAATCAATTACAATGTATCGGCAATGTTATCCAACAATGCCTTATCCACAAATGATGACCTGCTGTCCAAATCATTAGAGAGACTTTCTTCCGGTCTGAAGATCAATCATGCCAAGGACAATCCTGCCGGACTGGCAATGTCCAAGCGTATGAATGCCCAGATCGAGGGGCTGTCTACGGCAAATCAGAATGCAAGCGACGGTGTATCCATTATAGAGATCGCGGACGGCGCAATGACAGAGATCAGTGAGATGCTGCAGCGTATCAATGAGCTTTCCGTCAAGGCTGCCAACGGTACCATGACAGACGATGACCGTGCAACCATCCAGGATGAGGTGACCCAGTTAAAGGAAGAGATCACCCGTATTTCCGAGACCACAGAATTCAACGGTCAGAAGCTGTTAAACGGAGAATTTGACCTGAAGGGTTACACCAACAGTGAAGAAATCAAGGTGAATTATTATTCTACGGATGTTCCCGCAAAAGAATATACGTTGAGTATGTCCTTGAAAAAAGATGCAGACGGTAATTTTGAACTGGACGGAGATGTACAGTTCGGACAAGGCTTTGAGGATGCAGGAAAGCTGAAGACCGAGATGAAGGATAACCTCCTGACAATCACCGGAGAGAACGGTTTCGAGATGCGGCTGGATGTCTTCGGAGCACAGGAAGGAGATTACAATACACTGAAGATCGATGCCACCGGTATCGGCGCGATGCGTCTGCAGATCGGAGCCAATGAAGGACAGGTGCTGGAAGTAAATATTCCGGCAGTCAGCCTGCAGAATATGGGAATCGAAGAGATTGATGTAAGCACGCAGGCAGGAGCCAAGGATGCCATTTCCAGAGTGGATGGTGCGATCAAATACGTATCCAGCGTCCGCGGCAGACTGGGTGCATTCCAGAACCGCCTGGAGTCCACCATCAACAGCCTGGATGTCACCAGCGAGAACATGACCGCGGCTTATTCCCGTATCATGGATGTGGATATGGCGGAGGAAATGACTTCTTACACTACTTATCAGATCCTGGCACAGGCAGGAACCTCCATGCTGGCACAGGCAAACGAGAGACCTTCCCAGGTATTGCAGCTGTTACAGTAATGGCTTTCCGGTTAGAGTGAGGACTTGAAATGACAAAAGAATGTAAACAACAATTTACCCTGCGGATCACCCAGGCAAATGCCACGCAGCTGGTAGTCATTTTATACGAAATGACGTTACAGTATCTTGCGGATGGGGAAAATGCCACAGAAGATGCGCAGTTTTTGGAAGCGGTTCGCAGGACCAGAGGATGTATCAATGAACTTATGAATTCTCTTCACAGAGAATACAGCCCGGCAGCGGAGTTATCCAGTCTGTACCTGTACTGCATTCGCAGACTAGCCGTAAGTGAAGCAAAGTGTGACAGAACGGCTCTGGCGGATGTGCGTAAGGTGATCGCACCTCTCTGCGATGCCTACAGACAGATTCAGGACCAAAATCCATCCGGTCCTGTTATGAACAATTCGCAGACAGTATATGCCGGACTGACTTACGGCAGGAACCAGTTAACCGAAAACATGGCTGACCAGGGCTCGAATCGGGGAATGCTGGTATAGAGAATCTTCCTGTTCTTCCGGTAAGGCAGCAGCGAGATCGGTCAGATGCTGATACCTTTTTTGCAGTGCATTGATCTCATAAATATAACTGTCGATCAGATCACTTTCCAATGCGTTATCAAAACCCGCATAGGCGATATCCAGAGCCTGGCGGGTTTTTCTTATAGATTCTTTCAGATCCAGGTGGGAGAGATCCTCTTCCACGGTTTCGGAATTCGTATTTACCTGACTAAAAAAGATTTTCATAAATTATCCATCCTTTCTGCTAACAGTATAGGAACCCAAAAGGGAAAATATACCTATAGTGTATGAATGTGGCAGACATTTTTTCCGAAAAACGGGAATAGATTATAGCAACAACCAAAGTAAAGGTAAAATAAAGGTTAAAATGCTATGGAAGGTCTTCTGAATCTGGCACTGCGGAGTATTTTCGGTACGATTCTGATCTATTTTATAAATTGGGGACTGGGAACATTGGGGCTTGCCGTGGCAGTGGGCATTAACGCAGCTACGGTTCTGACCGCCGGAATTTTAGGATTTCCGGGGATTGTGGCACTGTACGGACTGGTGATCTATCGCATGTTTTGACGTGCAGAAATCCAGCAAAATCAAGGATTTGCAGGAATATGGCAGATTGATTTGCAAATGTGATTGTTAAAAAGTGCCAAAGATTACTTTTTTACGAAAAAGCCCTTGCCAGATAGAAAAACAACGACTATAATCCATCTTACAACCAATCGCGATGGTTGTTCCTGATATCTTATAAGATCTGAAGAGTTCATTTGGGATTACTTCATCCCGCATTACCACTTGTACAGTAACTGAGAGGAGAGTGAGAATGTAACGAGTACCGGAACAAAATTAATATTGTGTTTTCTTTTGAGTATTGCCTGCCGCTATGATTACAAAAGCCGCAAAATCCCCAATGGGCTGATACTGGTCTGTCTGTTTACGGGACTTGGAACGAGACTTTGGGAGCAGGGACTTTCGGGAATCGGCGGATATCTGGGGAATATTGTATTCACTACAATGACATTTTATCTGTTTTTTTACATCGGTGCCATGGGAGCGGGGGATGTAAAGCTTCTGGGCGCCTGTGCGGGATTTTTTCCCGCAGGTAAGGTTCTGTATTTTCTGTTTTTCGCGCTGCTGTTCGCAGCAATTTTCGCACTTTGTAAAATGTACCGGGCACGTAATCTATGGGAGCGGCTGGGGTATCTTGGAGAATATGTGTGGGATGTTGTCCGCTGTAGACAGTGGAAGGTCTATTTTGCGGAAGAAAGAATATCGGAAAATGCGGCAATCTGTATGGCGGGACCGATTTTATGCAGCGCACTGCTGTGCATGGGAGGAATATATTGATGGAGCAGAAGGAAGCGATTATGGTCCTGTATGATCGGGAGGAAGAATATGCGCGACTTCTTTCGGAATTTTTGAAGAGACAAAAGGAACTGCCCTGGGAGATTCATACTTATACCGGGATGGAGGAACTGCTGGAGAGCGAGAAGACCGGCGAAGTGACTATGCTGGTAGTGGCGGAATCTTCCTGTACGGAAGAACTGGAGGTACTGCAGCCGGTCTGCCAGGCAATCCTGAACGAAAGCGGTACGCTCAGGTGGCACCAGTATCCAAATATTAATAAATATCAGGAAGCTGAGGGCGTATGGAAGGAACTGCTGGAGTTATACGTAGAGGCTGTGGGGATACGGCTGCCGCTTTTATGTGCGGAATATAAGACGAAATTCGTAGGGATCTATTCCCCGGTACATCGGTGCCTGCAGAGCTCCTTTGCACTGACCCTAGCACAGATGATCGCGGAGAAGCATCCGGCACTGTATCTGAATTTTGAACATTATATCGGGATCACAGATCTGCTTCCGGAGAGACAGAACAGAGATCTGGCGGATCTGCTCTATTTTCTGGCGGGAGATCCGGGTAAATTTTCACTGCGGATGCAGACTGTGATCCAGAGGAAAGGCAGTCTGGACTATATTCCACCCATGCGTAACGGACAGAATCTGCTGGGGATCACGCTGGAGGAATGGAGAAATCTGTTCCAGCGTATTGAAGAACTTGGGAAATACGAATATGTGATACTGGATCTGAGCGAGAGTATACAGGGATTGTTTGAGATACTGCAGATCTGTACGGTGATATATACGCTGACGAAGGAGGACCCGATCTCACAGTGCAAATTGAACCAGTACGAACAGCTGCTGGCATTGTGCGAAAAGGATGCGGTAAAGGATAAGACGAGAAAACTGATCCTGCCGTATTTTCACAGACTTCCGACGGAACTGGAGCAATATACCCGGGGAGAGATCGCAGAGTATGTAAGACGAGAAATAGAACTGCTGGAAAATTAAAAAGGGAGAAGGATAATTATGGATTACTTGGAACGGAGAAGAAGACTTCGACAGATGGTACAGGAGAGACTGGATTACGGAAGAGATTATACGGATGAAGAGGTGGAGGACACCATCGATGAGGTACTGATGGAACAGGACAGTCTGGAACTGTGTTCTGTGGGATTGCGAAGACGCCTGCGGAAGGAATTGTTTGATTCTCTGCGGAGATTGGATATTTTACAGATTTTCGTGGAAGACAGCTCCGTTACGGAGATTATGATCAACGGTATGGAACACATTTTTGTGGAAAGAGACGGACAATTACAGGAGCTGGATCGGGCATTTGACTCCATGGAGAAGCTTCAGGATGTGATCCAGCAGATCGTAGCCGGATGCAACAGAGTGGTAAACGAAGCATCTCCGATCGTGGATGCAAGGCTGAGTAACGGTTCCCGTGTAAATATTGTCATGAGCCCTATTGCGCTGAACGGTCCCATCGTTACGATCCGGAGATTCCCGGACAAGCCCATTACCATACAGAAGTTGATCGCCATGGAGACCATATCCGCAGAAGCGGCGGAATTCTTAAAAACACTGGTAAAGGCAGGCTATAACATTTTCGTAAGCGGAGGAACCGGCAGCGGCAAGACCACATTCTTAAATGTGTTATCCGGATTTATTCCGTCGGAGCAGAGGATCATTACCATCGAAGACAGCGCGGAACTGCAGCTCCAGGGACTTCCGAATCTGGTACGTTTAGAGACGCGCAACGGCAGTGCGGATGGCTGCAGAGAGATCGGAATCCGCGAACTGATCCGCTCCTCTCTGCGCATGCGTCCTGACCGGATCATTGTAGGGGAGGTAAGAGGCGCGGAAGCCATTGATATGCTGCAGTGTATGAATACGGGGCATCTTGTACTCCCATCTTACCTACACTATTCCCATCATCTGAAAAATCACTATTTAATTGTTGTGTTACCTTTAAAACATGTCCTGTTTTCAGGACTATCGTTATATCTTTATTTGGTTGTAGCTCTATGCGCTCAACATAATTTAAAATTCTTTCCCTATCAATCGTAGTGAAGTTCTTGAGTTCTTCAATTGCATTAGAAATTTCTTTAATCTTATCTGACACATATGAGTCATCTAGCTTATTATTTTCTTTATCTTGTATTACCTCAGTCAACTTATCTAAATCTTCTGATATAGAGTTGATGGAGCTTTTAATGCGCTCCTTGCCAGCTTCTGTCAGTCCACCCTCTGAAAGTGTTGAGACTAAGTTATCAATCTTACTCTCTAGGGAAGTTCTCTGCCTTTTTAATTTCTCAATGTCATTGTCACAGTTCTGGGATGCCCTAACGCATTCAGCAAGAATAAGTTCCAACGACTCACATACATTAGTTTGTTCTTCCAAAACATTTTTAAGAGCCTCACGAGTGATGTCTTCAAGTTCCGTTTCACTTATACGAGACACAGGACTGCTACAATCACTATGCTTACTTATGCGGTAGATTGGTTTTGTTTGCTTTCTGTCTGCATAACCAAAGTGAAATGGCTTGCCACAGACAGGGCAAAAAATTTTGCCAGCAAATATATGAGAACCCTGAAAGTGTGCTTGGGTAGTCTGTTTGTCTGGCTTTTCATACATTGTTATGCGTGTTTCATGCACTCTTTGAGCCATATTAAAGATATCAGTATCAATAATCTGCAAGTCTGGTCTTTCAATAAGAATCCATTGCTCTTTAGGAAGTTTGATACGCTTAGACTTTGTCTGACC
>CAVJMX010000077.1:0-13815 GCA_963650795.1 Bacteroidales bacterium H4 | reverse complement strand
AGGTATTCTTTTTGGTCAATTCCCTTTACTCTTTAAAGTATACAGGAAGCTCCTATTAATTTTCAGACAAGCTACACCTGTTATGTATAGTATATATCTTTCCGGCACTCCGGTCAATCGAATAAGAGGCTGACCATTTCCTCTTTTTAAGCAAAAAATAAAGGCACTTGAAAAATCAAGTGCCTCAGAATTTAGTCCCAGAATTATTCAGCCTTTCCAACAGATCCGAACAGTTCCATCTTCTCCTTAACAGTCGCCTTGATAGCTTCTGCGCCGGGAGCCAGGAGCTTACGAGGATCAAAGCCCTTGCCTTCCAGATCCTTACCAGCCTCGATGTACTTACGGGTAGCATCAGCAAATGCCAGCTGGCACTCGGTGTTAACGTTGATCTTGGATACGCCAAGGTCAATAGCTTTCTTGATCTGATCTGCGGGAATACCGGTACCACCGTGCAGAACCAGTGGAAGCTCACCGGTCAGAGCCTGTACTGCTGCCAGGGTCTCGAAGCTTAAGCCCTTCCAGTTAGCGGGATATTTACCATGGATGTTACCGATACCTGCTGCCAGGAAGTCAACTCCCAGATCAGCGATAGCCTTACACTCCTTAGGATCAGCGCACTCGCCCATACCGATAACGCCGTCTTCCTCACCACCGATGGAACCAACCTCTGCCTCGATGGAAAGTCCCTTGCTGTGAGCAGCCTTAACCAGCTCAGTGGTCTTCTCTACGTTCTCAGCGATAGGATAATGAGAACCATCGAACATGATGGAAGAGAAACCAGCTTCAATACACTTATAGCAACCCTCGAAAGAGCCATGATCCAGATGCAGAGCAACGGGAACATCAATGTCCAGATCCTTTAACAGTCCGTTTACCATACCAACGACTACATCATAACCGCCCATGTATTTGCCGGCACCCTCGGATACACCCAGGATAACGGGGGAACGAAGTTCCTTAGCGGTGAGAAGGATGGACTTGGTCCACTCCAGATTGTTGATGTTGAACTGACCTACTGCATAGTGGCCTGCTTTTGCTTTTTTGAGCATTTCTGTTGCGGATACTAACATTTTAATACCTCCATTTTATATACTCATTCTTGTACACCCGGATAAGCGGGTGTATTTGATTAATATTGCCTAATCCAAACTATATCACAACTCGTTCAAAAATGGAACAGCTTATTGTTAAATTTTTACCAAATTTTACGATTTAGTAATGATTCAGATCCACCCTTAGGATTCCACCCGGATATCCATACCCTTGCAGATGTTCTCAATCACAACTTTAGTATGGGTTCCGCCGTATTCTCCGTCCAATGTCCAGGACAAGGGCTCCACGGATGTGATCTCCAGCTTTGAAGTCCGGAAACAGTACATGGCATCCGTATCAATATCGCGGTTCAGCAGAGATACCATAACATTGTTCAGCTCCATGGGGTTCTTCGGTCGTTTGATCAGCGTCACTTCAAACACACCGTCATCCAGCTTGACATTTTTACCGGTGATCCGCTTGAATCCACCTACGGACACAGAATTCGTTATCATTCCGAAGATAAAATCGTCCACTATGGTCGTATCATCATAGGTGATCCGCATAGGATAGGACCGGATCGCAGACAGACGCTTCATACCCTCCAGCAGATACGCCATATGTCCCAGCACATTTTTCATATCCTGTCCGGTCTCATAAGAGACATCCGTGAACAATCCAAACGCCGCAATATAGACAAACACGTCTTCATTAAAGGCTCCCACATCGCAGGCAAAATTTTTCCCGTTTACGATATTTTCCGCAGCCCGCACCATATTTTTCGGCAATCCCAGACTTCCCCCAAAGTCATTGGTGCTTCCTGCCGGAATATAACCGATGGGCGTGCGGAAGCCGCTGCGGATCATGCCGGTGACCACTTCATCCAGGGTACCGTCACCGCCGCTGCAGACTACGATATCGTAATCCTTGTCACGTGTCATGGTCTTCTCCATGGCATCCTCGCTCTTCTGCGTAGGATAAATAGTGATCTCATAGCCGCCCTTAGTAAATACATCCAGAATATCCGCAAGTTTGTTGCGGATCTGCGCCTTTCCGGCTTTGGGATTATAGATAAATAACATCTTCTTCATAATACTGCCCTCAAGATATACAAAACGGGACTAACAGAATACTCTATCAGCCCCGCTTCTCGCCGTGTTATGTTCTTAAGCGACCTGACCGCTTAAAAACTTCTCAATGTTGTCCACAGCGGTCTGCTCATCTGCACCCTCTGCAGCTACCGTAAGCTCTTCGCCTGCGCAAAGTCCCAGGCTCATCATGCCCATAATACTCTTGGCATTGATTCGCTTATCGTCTACCTCAATGTAAATGTTGCTTTCGTACTTGCTGGCTTCCTGTACTAACAGTGCCACCGGTCTTGCGTCCAAACCGTCTTCCAGTTTGACCGTAATGCTCCTTTTTGTCATAATTTTCCTCCTCTTTTACGTCCTGATTCTATCTGCTAATTCACTGAGTTTGCGTAATCTGTGGTTCACACCGGATTTTCCTACGGGCGGATCCAGGTATTCTCCCAGTTCCTTCAGCGGAGCATCCGGATTCTCCAGTCTGACTTCCGCCATCTGGCTTAAGGGCTCCGGCAGATTCTCCAGTCCGTAGTGATCCCGAATATAAATAATATCCTCTATCTGTCTGGTCGCTGCATTTACGGTCTTCGTAATGTTAGCGGTCTCACAGTTCACTCTTCGATTTACGGAATTGCGCATTTCCTTTACAATTCTTAAATTCTCCAGTTTCATCAAGGCAATTGGTGCCTCACATACATTCAGAAGGTCCACAATACCGGATCCTTCCTTCAGATAGACAACGTAATACTTCTTCCGAAGCACGATCTTGGCTTCTATATCAAATCCCTGTATCACACCCTGTAGTTGTCTGGCTTTATCCTCATCGGTGCATACAAACTCCAGGTGATAACTCTTCTGCGGGTCGCTCATAGAACCAATACAAAGAAAAGCTCCTCTCAAAAATGCTCTTTGACAGCAGGAATTTTTAATCAGCAGAGGGCTTACAGGCTCCGACAGATCACCGATCTTATCGATTACACTGTGCATTTGTTCCTCGCTGATTTTAACATCAGTATCTATATTATATGTTTTTTTCAATAATGTAAAGCCTTTTCTGACAACTGCCTCGTTTTCCGTCTGGAAACCGATCATAAAATCGCCCTCCGCAGAGCGTCCGTATTGTCCGCTAAAGTGCATAAGAGCAGCCAGTTCCGCGATCTGACAATGTCTCGCCGGACTGATATGCTTCGCCAGTTCTTCCTTTACCTCGCTCGAAAATGACATGTCAGATTCCTTCTCGGGGCACATCACGGTGGTACAGTTTAATGCCGTAATGGCCTTCTGCCTTCATACGTTCGTACAATTTATTTGCCAGTGTAACACTTCTGTGCTTGCCGCCGGTGCAGCCGATGGCGATCACCAGACGGTATTTTCCCTCTTTGACATAATTCGGGATCAGGAACTGGATCATATCCGTCAGCTTGTCCAGAAAAATTCCGGTCTCCGGGAAACTGCACACATAATCCTGAACCTCTTTGTCGTTACCGGTCTTCGGTTTCAAATCTTCTATATAATAAGGATTCGGCAGGAATCTTACATCAAAGACCAGATCCGCATCTGCGGGGATTCCATGCTTGAATCCAAAGGACATGACCGTTACCATAAGACTATTGTATTCTTCGTTCTGGACAAAAATGCGGTCGATCTCTTCCTTCAGTTCTCTGACTAACAGGTTGGAGGTATCGATGACGTAATCCGAATTCTTCCGAATCGTCTCCAGGATCTTGCGTTCCTTGTGAATGCCGTCCTCCACTCTGCCATCTGCAGCCAGAGGGTGCACACGTCTGGTCTCCTTATACCGTTTTATCAGAGCAGCATCATCGGAGTCCATAAACAAAATCTCGAATTTGTAGCCTTTTTCCTTTAATTGTTGCAAAATGCGGGTAGCATCTGTGAAATTCTGGTCCGCGCGGACATCCAGTCCCAATGCGACCTTACTGATCTCACTGCCGGGCATAGCGATCAGTTCCACGAACTTTTCCACCAAAGATACCGGCAGATTATCCACACAGTAAAATCCCTCATCTTCCAAAAGCTTTAATGCGGTTCTTTTTCCGCCGCCGCTCATACCTGTTACTACTACAAATCTCATATGCACCTCTCGCCTGTAAATGATTATTCTGTCATGTGTCCATTATAAGAATTTTATCTCTGGCTCCAGATCCACGTGAAAACGATCTTTCACTCTTCTCTGAACCTCCCAGATCACATCTTTTACATCTTCTGCGGTAGCATTGCCGGTGTTGATAATAAATCCGCAATGCTTCTCCGACACTTTGGCGCCTCCCACGGAATATCCGCGGAGTCCCGCTTCCATGATCAGCTGTCCGGCAAAATGTCCCTCAGGACGCTTGAACGTACTGCCGGCACTGGGATATTCCAACGGCTGTTTCTCTCTGCGTCGGAGCGCCAGTTCTTCCATTTTCGCTGCAATCTCCTGCGGATCTCCGGGCTGCAGTCTGAAAGTCACTTTCGTAACTACAAAGGGCTGGTTCTGAATCACGCTGGTACGATAACCGTATTCCATGGTGCTGTTGTCCAGTTCCATGATCTCACCGTTACGGTTGACTACCGTGACAGTGGTCACGACCTGACTCATCTCTCCGCCGTAGGCTCCCGCATTCATCACAGCTCCGCCGCCAACGGTACCGGGAATCCCCGCTGCGAATTCCAGTCCGGTCAGACCGTTGTCTTTTGCTGTCTTCGCCACCTGGCTCATCAGGGCTCCCGCCTCTGCCTCCAGGTAATCGCCTTTCACTTCGATCCTGCTCATATACTTTCCGATTACCAGTACGATACCCCGGTAACCGTCATCGTCGACCAGCAGATTACTTCCGTTGCCGATCACGACATAAGGGACATCCATCAGGCGGAGGTATTTCTGAATTCTGCAGAGCTGATCTTCATTTTCCAGATAGATCAAACAATCCGCCGGTCCGCCGATGCGGAAAGTTGTATGCAATTTCATGGGCTCCTGAAACAGGATTCTCTCTGCAGGTACGATCTCTTTTAATGCTTCTATCACTGCTGCACTTATCATATTAGGCCGCTCTTTCTTTTTATTATAGTTATTCCAAACTGACCTACTTTAATACCAGTGCTGCTGCGCCGTAGATTCCGGCGTCATTTCCCAGGGTTGCCAGGGCGAATTTCACCTGCTTGCAGGGACCGAAAGCACATCTTTTATAAGAAGGCTCTATGTATTTGAATAAAATATCTCCCGCCCTGGATACACCACCACCGATGACGAAGATCTGAGGATCTACGACATTTGCCACTGCGGCAAGTCCCTTGCCCAGATATTCGCCGAACTGCTCTGCGATCTCAATGGCTACTTTGTCTCCTGCCCTGACTGCATCAAATACGGTCTTCGCAGAGATTTCCCCACCGCGCAGAACGCTTGCTGCATCATCCTTCGCCAGGCGTCTGTTCGCCAGACGGGTCACTCCGGTAGCGGATGCATACTGCTCCAGGCAGCCCTTGTTCTTACAGCCGCAGATCTCGGTCTCATTGTCGTCAATGTGAATATGCCCGATCTCACCGCCGGCACCGTTAGTACCGGTCAGGATCTTACCGTCAATGATGATGCCGCCGCCGACACCGGTTCCTAAGGTAACAGCTACCAGATTGGAATAGCCTTTGCCGCCGCCCTGCCACATTTCGCCCAGGGCTGCCACGTTAGCATCGTTACCTGCCTTCACTGTGACGGGCAGATCCAGCTCTTTTTTCAGGGTCTCGGCAAGGTCAAAAGGTGCCCAGCCGATATTGACTGCACCGTTGACCATATAGCCATCGGCATTTACCGCACCGGGAGCACCGATTCCCACGCCCACCAGCTCTGCTGCGGTAATGTTTTTTTCCTGCATTTTATTCTTAATGGATGCTGCGATATCCGGCAGCACTTTCTCTCCGCCGTTATCCTTGACAGTAGGGATCTCCCACTTATCCAGCACCTGTCCTTCTTCATTGAAAAGTCCTAATTTGACTGTGGTTCCTCCCACATCTACTCCAAATGCATACTTACTCATCGTCCTCGTCCTCCTCACGTCTTTTTGCCAGAGAGTTCTGTACACGGGTGTACAGTTCCTTCGCTGCATTGTAACCCATCTTCTTCTGACGGTGGTTAACAGCTGCGGTCTCACAGATGACCGCCAGATTACGTCCGGGACGGATCGGAATGTTATGACATACTACCTTATTCCCCAGATATTCGGTATAATTTTCTTCCAGTCCCAGTCTGTCGTACTCTTTGTCCTTATCCCAGTCTTCCAGGCGGATGACCAGATCAATGTTTGCAGTCTCTCTTACAGAGGAAGCACCGAACAGTGCCTTGACATCCACGATACCGATACCTCGCAGTTCGATGAAATGCTTCGTGATATCCGGTGCAGTACCTACCAGAGTATCATCGCTTACCTTACGAAGCTCTACCACATCATCGGTTACCAAACGATGTCCTCTCTTGATCAGTTCCAAGGCTGCCTCAGACTTACCGATGCCGCTCTCACCGGTGATCAGGACACCTTCACCATAGACATCCACCAGTACGCCATGTACGGAGATGCAGGGAGCCAGCTTGACATTCAGCCAACGAATGATCTCCGACATAAATGCAGAAGTGGATTTCTTCGTAGACAGTACCGGAATCTGGTGTCGAATCGCAGTCTCCATAAAAATAGGATCCGGCTTCAGATCACGGCTGAACACGATACAGGGAATGTCGTATGCCATCAGCTTCTCATACGCTTCCTTACGGGTCTCATCCGTCATGCCTTCCATATAAGTATATTCCACAAATCCGATGATCTGCAGCCTAGTGGCATCAAAATGCTCGAAATATCCGGCTAACTGCAGTGCCGGACGGTTGATATCCGGCTGTGTGATCTTCACATGCTTCACATCAATCTCCGGTGTGAGATTTTCCAGTTTCATTTTTTCAATAACGCGGGTCAAACTTACACTTGCCATACTAATCTCCATACCTTTCCGCGAAAAACCCACCCCTACATTCTCTTCTGAAGGTTCCCCGCCTTATAATCATCTTTTAGTGTACCACAGGTTGGCTTGTCTGTGAAGCGAAAAAGGCTACAATCTCCTGTGCCGTGCGCTCGTTCATTTCCGGAATTTCCATCAGTTCTTCCACCGTTGCCTGCCGGATCTCCTGCAGTGACTTGAAGTGTCGCATCAGGGCTTTTCGTCTGGCAGGACCTACTCCCGGGATGTCATCCAGCACCGATTTCACCTGCGTCTTGCTGCGCAGGGAACGGTGATATTCGATGGCAAAACGGTGCGCTTCATCCTGGATTCTCGTAATCAATTTAAAGCCTTCCGAATGGGTATCAATGGGAAGCTCGATGTTATGGTAATACAGACCTCTGGTGCGGTGGTTGTCATCCTTGACCATACCACAGACAGGAATGTCGATTCCCAGTTCTTCCAGTACGGACAGCGCAATATTCACCTGTCCGCGTCCGCCGTCCATGAGGATCAGATCCGGGAATTTCGTAAAACTGCCGTACTCCTGGTCCATCTCCTGTTCTTCCAGCTCCTTGCTCTCTTCCATGCCGTGGCGGAACCGTCTCGTCAGCACCTCCCGCATGCAGGCGTAATCATCCGGACCGGAGACGCTCTTGATCTTGAATTTACGGTAATCGCTGCGCTTAGGCTTGCCTTTCTCGTAGACTACCATGGAGCCAACATTTTCAAATCCGTTGATATTGGAAATATCGTATGCCTCCATCCGGGCAGTGCCAGTTAACGGCAGTTTTAACAGATCCGAGATCTCCTTCACCGCACCGATGGTACGACCTTCTTCGCGTTTTAACTTTTCTCTGTCCTGGGACAGTACCAGCTTCGCATTCTGCGTCGCCAGCTCCACCAGTTTCTCCTTGCTGCCGATCTTGGGCACCTTCAGGTATACCCGGCTGCCCTTTCGTTCCGTCAGCCATTTTTCAATGAGCTCTGCATCCTCAATCTCGTATTGCAGCATCAGCTCTCTGGGAATAAAAGGTGTTCCCGCATAGAACTGTTTGACAAAATCCTGTAAGATCGCCGGCTTGTTATTTTCCGGCACATGTGTCATATAATAATGTTCTCTGCCGATGAGCTTGCCATCCCGAACGAAAAATACCTGCACCACCGCCTCAGTCTCGTCCTGATACAGTGCCAGGATATCCTTGTCTTCGCCCACACCTTCCGTGATCTTCTGCTTTTGAGATACCTGTCTTACACTGGAGAGCAGATCTCTGTATCTGGCAGCCTCCTCGAATTCCAACGCTTCCGCCGCCTTGTTCATCTTCTCTTCCAGATCCTTTAAAATCGGGCTGTAGTTGCCGTTTAAGAACTCCAGCGCTCCCGCCACCTGCTGCCTATATTCTTCTTTGCTCACGTAGCCCTGGCAGGGTGCCAGGCACTGCTTGATATGATAGTTCAAGCAGGGGCGCTCGATACCGATATCTCTGGGCAGCACCCGGTTACAGGTACGCAGCTGGTACAGCTTGTTCAGCAGTTCGATGGTGTCCTTCACCGCTGCAGCGCTGGTATAAGGTCCGAAATAGCGGGATTTGTCCTTTTTCATGGTACGGGAAAACAGGATTCTCGGATAATCCTCTCCCACAGTTACTTTAATATAAGGATACGTCTTGTCATCCTTCAGCAGAGTATTGTACTTCGGAGAATTCTCCTTGATCAGATTGTTCTCCAGCACCAGTGCCTCCAGCTCAGAATCCGTCACAATATATTCAAATCTTGCGATCAGTGATACCATCTGGTCAATGGCGGGACCCCTGCCGATATTTTCACGAAAATAAGACCTGACACGATTGTGCAGATTAACTGCTTTTCCCACATACAAAATGACATCTTTGTCATCCCGCATAATATATACTCCCGGCTTCCGGGGGAGCTTTTTTAATTCTTCTTCCACATTGAACATAAATATTTCCTATAAAAGGCTATCCAGACTTCTGCTGCTCTTCCTCTCTGAATTCATCCTATCACGTCGGTATTCTCAATGCAATGTAATTTGCCATTTGTGAGCTTCTTCTGAGACAATTGCCAAGTGAAAACTTGACATAGAATGGTGCTTGACAATACAGTGGTACGTGGTTATTATATGTTGGTGTTAACTGATAACATACAAATTGGAGGAGATTTGATATGAAAAAAAGAATAATTGCCGGAATGGCAGTAGCAATGACAATTTCCATGCTGACCGGCTGCGGACAGAAAGAGACCGCTGCCGACACTACAACCAGCGCAGAGACTACGACTGTAGCAGAGACCGCGGCTACGGCAGAGACTGTAACAGATGAAACTGCTTCTACAGGCTCCACTCTGGAGGGTTATGACGGAGACGGCTGGTCTCTGCAGTACGACTCCAGTGTTATTACAGCACTTGCAGCAGATGATGGTTCCGTTACGTTCTCCTATTATCCCGAGGATTTCACCCCTGCCGGGACCAATTATATGATGATCAGCAGGAAAGCAGATACCGATTATGAGACCGTTCTGAAGGATATGCAGAAGTCCTACGGTGCAGAAGATGCTGAGATCAACATGTCCTATTTCGGAGCAGAAGGTGTAGAGAGCTACGGCTTCAATAAAACCTTTGATGCTTCCGAGGAGAGCGGTCTGCAGACCAATGTTGCATGCACAGCAATTCCTGTTGATTCCGATGTAATACTGATCGAAAGCTTTAGCACCCTGGAGACAGACGAAGGAAATGCAATGGCCATCAGTGCAGCATTTGAGACAGTAGCCGGTACCTTTACCTTAACTACTAAGACTTCTTCTGCATATCAGACCTATGAGTTCGATACCTATGACGGAGAGAAAGTAGTAATTGATGATTCTAATATTGTATCCCAGGAGTCTGTCGATGACCCGATGGAATGGGCAGAGCTTCCTGAGGATGCTGAGGAGCTGGCTCCCGGAAGAAGTGTCGTTCTCTTTGGAAATGCAGACAATTATTATGTTGAGGACGCCACCAATGGTCTCGTAACTACAGCAACCAAATAGTAACAAAATACCTATAAAGTATTTCATGATGCCAGGGTCAAAAGGTCTGACCCCACTTATCAGCCGATTCAAGTGGGGTCAGACTTTTTTTGTGTTATCAGCCTTTTACGCTGCCACTTGTCAGACCTGCCACAAAAAACTTTTGACAGCAGATAAATACGATAAGTATCGGTAAGAGACTAAATACTGACAATGCAAAGACATAACCCCATTGCGTAAATTGATGTTCTCCGAAAAATCCTGAGATAGCAATTGGCATCGTCCTCTTCAGATTATCATTCAAAACTGTATTCGCCCACGGGAATTCTTCCCATGCAGTCAGGAAATTGAAAATTGACACGGAAGCGATTCCCGGTTTAGCAAGCGGTACAATAATTCTCCCGAAAACGGTAAAAACACTTCCTCCATCCATGTAGGTTGCTTCATCCAGCTCCCTCGGAATTCCTTCCACAAATCCCTTTATCATAAATGTAGAATAAGGGATTGTCCACGCCGCATAAAAGGGGACCAGGCCTGCAAGAGAGTTAATTACGTGTAGTTTTACTGCCAGTTCATACTGGGGAACGATCAGCGTCAATCCCGGAACGATCATTGTTAAAACAATAAATCCAAACAGGAAATTTCTCCCTGGGAAATTAAATCTTGCAATTACATATCCCAGAGCCGAAGCAATCGCTGCTGCAATCAGCACGGATACTACGGATACGCACATACTGTTTAAAAAGTTACGATAGAATTTCCCCTGCCCCAATATGTAACGGTAGTTTTCCAGAGTCACCTCATCCAGTGCAGGCAAAAAACGCGGCGGGTATTCATATAATGCCCCGTTCGGCTTTAAGGATGTGCTGATCATATACACCATGGGAAGTACAACGATGATCAATCCGGCAATTAATATAATGTGAAGAAATATCTGTATCCATGTTCTTCTTTTCATACTCACACCTGCCTATCTTATTGGTCTTTCTGCTGCATGAGTTTAAACTGTATTACAGCAAGAATTGCAAGCACTACTGTCGTAATAAAGGACAATGCTGCAGCATAGCCGAATTTTCCGGTACTGAATGCCTTGTGATACATCCATGTCAGAATAACATCCGTCTGATGTCCGGGTTCTCCGCCGGTTATCATCTTAATAGAAGTAAATACGTTAAATCCGCCAATAGTCAACATCACCAGGGCAAATAAAATTGTTCCGCGGATGCTTGGTATCGTAACATTCCACATTTTATCCCATACTGTGGCTCCGTCGATAGCTGCTGCTTCATAGAGATCTGTGGGTACCGTCTGCAATGCTGCGAGGAACACGACCATGTTCCATCCGATTCCCTTCCATATTCCTAACAACATCGCTACTGTCATACCACCCCATCTGGTATCCAGCCATCTTACATTTGCGCTGGTGATATGTACAACATTCATCAGGAAATAATTCAGCAATCCCTCTGTATTAAACACATATTTGAAAATCAGGGATGCCACTACCCACGACGTAATTACGGGCAGATAATACATTACACGATACCCGACTTTAAAACGTGTAATCTGATTCAGCAAAAGTGCAACCAAAAATCCAGCCAGCATTTGTCCGGGCACTGTCACAAGCGTATATACCAGTGAATTTATAAAAACAGTCCGGAAATATTCATCTCCCAATACTTCCTTGTAATTTTCCAAGCCAATAAAACGGTGACTCAGCATACTGCCAAAATCCCATTCAAAAAAACTCATAATAAATAATTTCAAAATAGGGTAAATCGTAAAAATCCCAAATACAAGTAACCCGGGTAAAAGTAATAGTCCAATCTGTATTTTGCTTTTCCGTGATGTCTTCATAGAAATACCTCTTTTACAGTTGGGACAGCACCTGTCGGTACTGTCCCTGACTGCTATTTGACTTTATACATATGGCAAGTTATAATTAATATTATTCCGCAAGGAGTTCATCAAAACGCTCTGCAAGCTTATCCATAGCTTCCTGTGCTGTTTTCTTTCCGCTCATTACATCCGTAACCGCTACAGATAATTCGCTGTCCATTTCAGACCAGCAGGCTACGGTAGGACGGGATTTTGCTGTTTTGATAGCTTCCAGGAACGGTGCATAATCTGCTGCTTTTACCGTATCGCTTTCCAGTGCTTCCTTGTTGACAGGAATCTGACCGCATTTTGCCATTTCCTCTTCTGCGAATTCGCCGGTCATAAACTTCATGAATTTCCATGCAGCATCTTTATTAGCACTATTGAACATGGCAATATCTTCACCGCCCAGAACAGATATGGATCCGGCATCTCCGGCAGGCATTTCTGTGGTTGCATACTCAAAATCAGGATAAGAACCCTGCATTTCCGCAACCTTCCAGGGACCTTCCAGAAGCATCATATATCTACCGGTTCCAAAACCATCTGTCATAGGAATGTCACCTGCATTCCATCCCGTGATTGCACCTGCCTGATACAGTTCCGCAAGCGTTTCGATTGCCTTTACTGTCTCCGGGCTGTTAATATAACCGGATGCCTTTGTTTCCTCTTCATTGGTAATGGATCCACCCATGCTCCAGATGAACGGACAGAGATTCCAACCTGCCAGTGCGGGTTCATCATATCCCCATACCTGCTGACCATTTGCATTGGTTCCTGCTAATTTCTTAGCAGCATCCACGAATTCATCCATGGTTTTGGGAGCTTCAAGTCCTGCATCCTTGAAAGCCTGCACATTGTAGAAGAGAATCTTGGTATTGGTATTCAGTGCCAGTCCGTAAAAATGACCATCCACTTTTGCAGTACTCATGGCACTTTCCAATAAACCACCGGAGACATCGCCAAAGTCAGCCATCTCTTCATCCAGTGCTGTCAGGATTCCCATTTTCTGAAATTCAGGAACCCATGCACTATCCAGTCTGGCTACATCCGGTAATGTGTCTGACTGTGCGCTGATCAGGATTTTCTGATGCAGATCTGCCCATTCATGAGAAACTGCATTTACTTTAATCCCCGGATTTTCTTTTTCAAATTCCGGAATCAGTACATTCATCAAAGTTTCATTTTCGGCTGACTGTGCACTATAGTGATGCCAGAAATTAATGGTAACTTCTTCCTGCGAGGCATTTTCTGTCGCTGCAGGAGCCTCTGCTGTTGCTGATACCTGACTCTCTGAGCCAGTTTCAGATTCTACTGGTGATTCTCCACATCCTGTTAAGGCTGCCAGGCTCATTACGGTTGTGAGTAGAATTGCCAGTAATTTTTTACTTTTCTTTCCTTTCATCATTGTAAACATCCTCCTATTGTTTTTTGCCTGAGTTCATCGAACTCATTATGACTTTTACAGAATACGGCTCCATTTGCAACGTAATTTTGCCTTTATATTCTGTTATGTCCTCATTAAAAAATTTTGAATTTCCGATCTCTTCCTCTCGTAACAACTCCCCCGAAAATGCTTCTGCAAAAACGCCTTTCTCCAAAACCGGGCATTCTATTTTGCAGTTATCTGTGCCTCTGTGCAGAATCACATAACAGCTTTCTTCCTCATTCCGGCGGACGAATCCGTAGGTATCGGTCTTCTCATCTGCGATGATGCTTCGGAAATCCCCGGATCGAATACAGTTATGCTCCTTTCGCAGCAGTATCATTTTCTGATACCAGTTCTTTATGTCTTTATCTGCATTCTCTCCCCATTCCATAC
>CAVJMX010000076.1:0-13856 GCA_963650795.1 Bacteroidales bacterium H4 | reverse complement strand
ATCATTTTCATCGATATCTGCGGAAATATAAGGCTTGTCAGCGCTCTGTATCGTGTTCAGAGGAGGAATCACGATATCAATTCCCAAAATTACAGTCACATCTGCGGAAAGCTTTACTTTTGCTTCCACATATACAACCGTGTCATTATTATTGCCGCATTCCAGTTCTGCCTTAAACTGTCTGCCGTCAGCATCTGTAATTCCCGTGATCTTATAAGTATGATTATAATCGTACGGTACTGACCACTCGATCTGTGGATAACCGTTCAGATAGTCCGCCCAGGAAGGAAGACATTCAATAATGCCCTTGTATCCTACCTTCTGTGTGCTGCCTTCTGTGAACTCATACATAAATAAGTCACTTGCGATCAGAGTTGCATCGTACTTTCCAATAATATTCGATTTTTCCAGTACAGTAACCATC
This sequence comes from Bacteroidales bacterium H4, assembly GCA_963650795.1. Lineage (GTDB taxonomy): Bacteria > Bacillota > Clostridia > Lachnospirales > Lachnospiraceae > Acetatifactor. The sequence goes on along the minus strand of CAVJMX010000076.1, from coordinate 13,432 downwards.
GCCGTTGCTGTTACCGTTTTTCTCTTGCTTACGGTACAGGTGACTTTCAGTACCGCAGTGCCGAGGGTCTCATTCTCGCCGACCTGAAGTTCTCCCGTAGCAGTATTGATCCAGGTGCCATTTACCGAAGAGCCGTCGGTCTTCTCCACTTTCCATTCTACGCCACCATTCTTCACATCGTTAGAAGAAGAATCCAGTTCGTAGCTGAATGTGAGGTCGCTGTTCCGCTCCACGGCAGCAGATGTCGGATTAATGGTCAAAGATATCCGTTCTACTACAGATACGGTTGCTGTTGCCTGCAGTGTCGGATCCGCTACTGCAGTACAGGTTACGAGCAGTTTATTCTCGCCCAGGTCCTCATCTTCTTTTACGATTAAAGTTCCGTCCGCTTTGATGGTGCTCTTACATGCGGTTCCGTCCGCTTTTGTAACCTTCCATTCCACGCCCTGTGCTACTGCCTCTTCATCACCTGACAGCGAATATTCAAACTTCTGGGTGCCGCCAAGTGCAACCTCTGCATGCTCCGGCTTAATCACCAGTCCGGAAAGCCAGCTGTAATTAGCACCAGCCTCTCCCAGGTCGTTTCGTAGCTTAATCGTCTCGGCGATCTCATAGCTTCTGTCCTGGTAAGCAAAGGTCATATTCAGGACAACCTTCCGCTTATCCTTCACCTGGCTTAAGTCTACGCTGAAGCTGGTAACGTGTTCTGCCATGAGTGCCGGGGTTGCGGTCATAGGGTCTCCCACGACAAGGTTGCCGTCTGCATCCGTTGTATTTTTCACTTCATAGAGGTATACCTGGTTCGCTGTGGCGTAATCCCCTGACGCAGTTCCCTGCCAGCGGATCATATAGGTATTCTCGTTATTGACCAGCCGCAATTCACTGACATGGGCTGTGGTGATCTCATTGCCGGCGGAATCTGTGACGGTACTGCCATCCAAGTCCACTGCCGCGCCCTGATGATCCGGAGTGAAATTAATATCCTTCTCCACATCAATGATCAGGTCGATCATCTGGTTCGCCGCAAGCTGCGCTTCCTCCTGCAGGGTCAGCTCCTTATTCCCCCTCAGGTAGGAGTTGTTACCCGCGATGATGAATGCGCCCACCGATCCGGCTACAATCGTCATGATTGCCAGGGATACTATCACTTCTACCAGTGTAAATCCTTTTTTACCGATACGCATAGTCAACCTCCTTAGTTCTTCAGGATTTTGCCGGTTCTACCAACTGTTGTGATTGTTATCGTTCTTGTTCCGTTGCTGATTACAATTTTCTTGCAATAATCTTTTACCGCGTCTGCGGCAGAGCAGGTCTTCTCTTCAAAAGCTCCCGAGGCTCTGTTGAATACCAGATGCAGTCCCTCGGATGTGGATGCATAAGGTAATGTGCCTTTTAATTGAGACAGGTTGTAGGGAGTGGAATCCTCGTCAAAATATACCTGTATTGTAATGGGGTCTTTTCCCACGATCCGGTCCGTCACCTTCGATCCACTCTGATAGATCTGTGCGTGGTACTCACCGGTGCTATCATCCTGCAGAAGTAAAAATTCCACCTTGTTCTGCTCTTTCCCCAGGGTGAGCACCCTCGCCCTCTCTAAGGTCGAAACGATCTCATCCGCACATTTTGCAGTTTTTTTTCCGGTGAGTGTCCCCACGGACAATCCCATGACGCCCACCACGATTGCCATGATGGCGACGACGATGATGAGCTCCACCAGGGAGAATCCACCGTTTTTATTGTTTCTGCCAGTTCTCATATACGATCAGGTCTCCTAAGTTAATGTCGCTGTTCAGGTAAGTCTTGCTGTTATCCTGCAGGTAGCCTTCGCCGCCGATCAGGAAATCCACCACATGGTATTCCTTCTGACCACCGCCGGAGGCTGTGATCTCCTTGGAATAGGTCAGTGCCCGAAGCACTGCTTCCTTGTCCGGTGTCACTTTCACATTCTGTCCCAACAGAATATCACCGCCTGCCAGGATCACACCGTTAAATTCCTTACCATCCTGTATCCTCACATCGCCCGTGGCGATAATGATACCGTTCTTAAAATCCGTATGTCCCGCTTCGGGATACGTGTAGTCACCGTATACAATGACTGCCTTGCAGCCCGGATAAGCTGCGCTTTCAAAATACTTTTGCGCCTCTCTGTCCAGCCCGGCTCCACGAACCACGCCGTCGAAGCTTGCAACCGAAAAAGTATCCACCAGATTGCTATAGACGTTGGCGCTGTCTTCTTTTTCCGAAGGGGTCAGCTGCTCATAGCCATCGATCAGCTTCTTGCAGAGTGCCTTGAATTTGGAATCATCCGCTGCCAGCTGCTGTTTGTAGCCGATGTTGCTCTGGTCACTGCCCAGGGTGGCATTCTGTATCGTTCCACCAAAGCTGCCCGTTGTCTGATCTTTGTTAAACATCACGACGTTACCTGCCAGATGCATGATATAAGCGCCGGCGCTCTGATTCCGGATCTTGATGCCATCGGTGTAAATGCTGGCATAGGCGTCCATGGTGCTCTTATTTACCTTGTAATAGTCCTGAAAATACCGGTTGGCAGCCTCTCTGCCCGCCTGTGTGGAACTGTCGAAGGATACATAATAATATACGATCGTGATCTTGCTGTTCAATCTCTTATAAAAAGTCCGGACGCCTTGATTGTCGCTGCTTCCGTTTGCAATGAACTTCGTAATGCCATAAGAAGCCAGGCTGTTGCCGCCCAACATCCTGCTGGCAGCATTAAAATCCACTGCGGTATTGCCTAAGGTATCTGCCTGCTCTTTGGTTACGGGATTAGAGCCTCCTGCGATCAGATCTGCCGGTACCAGATATGCCAGCTGGTCACTCTTCACGGCAATGGACTGTCCCATCAGGATGTCCTTGCGGTCGGAGGCGTTGCCATTCAGATTGCCGTCTGCCTCGGTGAGGTTATCCTGGGCATTCTTCGTGGCAATATAGGTATTGCCCGCCAGGGTCAGATTGATCAGACCGCTTAAGTCAATATCCGTGCCGGTGCCGTTGACCACGATAGCACTGCCGTCGCCGTCTTCCCCGGTGCCGAAGCCCACATACTGTCCGGAGTAGTTCTCATCCACCAGACTGCCTGCAGTAAAATTATTATTTGCTCCGTCTATGCGCAAATCTCCCGCTACATAGACATCATTTCCCTTAAAATTGATATTCGCAATGCCGGAATCCGTTGCACCGCCGTGCATGGTGATCTTCCCTGCCCACAGTTCGCCATAGTTGTCGGATACTAAAGTTGCACCTTTTCCCAGGTACAATTCCGTAGCCGCCACCATACGCTTATCGTCATTTTCATTATTTTCCGGCTCTTCCAGTGTCAGGGTCACATTGGCACTGGCAGCATCATCCTCATTGCCCACCAGCACTCTGTCCGCGTAGAAACTTCCCGCCACCTTCGCATCACTCAATTTGCCGCTCTCCGCTACTACCTGGATGTTATCCTGCGCCACCAGTGACATGCCGGTCAGTGAAGGCAGGCTTACTGCCTGTGCAAAGCTCATATCCGGCATTTTCACGCGGATATCCGTCTGGATCACAGAGACATAACCATTATCATTGGTATAAGTCACCTTTAATTTCTGAAAAGATAATCCGTCCGTGAACAGGGTAAGCTGTCCCTTAGGCAGATCACTCACTGCATCTCCGGAGCCGTTTGTGCCTGTCATCTGCTCGGCGCCGTCCACCATCTGTATTGTATAGGAATTGACTCCGTCACTGGTCTGCAACACTGTATTTTCCTTCACTTCCGGTGACAGACTGTCAAACATTTTCTTCAGATTATAGTAATTTAAGCTGGCGGTATCGCTGCACTGATACGCCTTCTGCATACTGCTTAAAAACGCATAGCGGAGCTTGCTCTCCTTCTCGGATACGGAAGTGTCATCATAGTTCACCAGGATCTGTGTGTAGGCATCTCCCAGGGAAGCCGATACCTGTTCTTCCATGTGGACACGGATCTCATCCAGTACGGTCTCCGCCGAATAAAAGTTGTCCTTCGCCTGCAGGTTATTTGCCTTCATCTGATAGTTCAATAAGGACATATACATCAAAACACTGGCTAAAATGCCAATAAAGGCCATAGCTATGATCACAACGACCATTGCCGAGCCCTTATCGTCTGTCTGTTTATGCAATTTGAAGTCTCTGCCACGTATCTTCATGGTTCTCTACTTCCTTCCGGATTCTCCTCTTATTCCGTTACGGTTCCCGTCATGGTAATGATGGGGGTGCCGTCTGTGATCTTATCCTGTGCATAGACCTTTACTTCGATATCGTAAATGCGGTCCTGCGTTCTGGTGGGTGTCAGATTCGTCACGGACATGATCTTCTTCGCCAGTTCATAATCCAGTCCCGTTCCGGCTCCCGCGCCGGTCATGCTGGAATTCTCGAACACATATGCTGTCAGTCCGGCAGTCTCGTCTAACAGGTTCGTGCGAAGTGTTCCCGCGGAGGTCTGTGTCGTGCCGGGGGTAGGCATCCAGCCGGGCCATGCTTCTCTCAGCTCCAGAGAGATTCCGTATTTCAGACGCATGGATGCATAATCCTTTCCGCAGATATCCTGCACCATTTCTTTTCTGTCCTGGGTGACTTCCTGTTCCACCACCAGGAGATTCGTCTCCACATCGTCCGGATTGTTGATCACGATCCGGTCTACGATTGCCTGTCTTCCGCCATCATAGTGGGCACTCTCCACTCTGGGCTGTACGCAGACAATAATGTTCGCCAGCTGATTGCCCAGTTCACTCGCATCATTCACCTGTGCGGCACGGCTGCGCACGCTGTCTTCGTTGGAAAAAATCACGTAATCCGCTCCCGTCTGCGGATAGTCCGCAGATCTGCCCGTTGCCAGGACTGCCGGGTCACAATGGTACGTGGTGGATGCGGTCACCAGGTAGACTTCCGTCTCCACCACATCTCCCGTTGCCAGGGTTACGTTGATCTTACTGCTGTCAATATTAATTTCGGTCTTTCGTGTGGTTTTCTGAATGATATCCGGCGTATAAAGTCCGCCTCCGAAATAGGAATAGGCTTCCAGGGCGCCGTCCGCCGCTTCACTATAGACGGCATTCAGATTGCCTGCCAGGTTACTGATATCTACCCGGTCCACACTGTTCACTGCGCTGTAGGCTGTGGGATCCACCTTTACCACCACATCATAGGTACCGGAGGTCGTGGAATCGTCCCGAAGTGTGTATGTCCAGATTCCGGTGGTGTCATCTTTTACCGCTGTATTGGTAAAGCCCGCGGGAGTATCGCTTGTGTAAATATCGGACATCTCCTCTAAGGTATGTGCCTCGAACATTTCCATGACGTCTTCGGCGATTGCCGTAGCATGCATGGTGCTGCGGGACTTGGCATTCGTCCTGGCAGAGGTTACGAAGCTGTGCAGCAGAGGCACTACGATGATGGACAGGATCACGATGGCAATCAGAAGCTCCACCAGGGAAAAGCCTTCGTTATTCAGTTGTCTTTTCTTCGTGTGCTTCTGCATGTGGTTACTCCATGTCTACTAATACGATTTCTACGCACTACGTGCTAATCTACGTTTCCAAATATCGTATCCACGCCCATCTCCATTCCGGGGATGTAAGGCTCGCTGTATACTTTATCGGTTCCTAATAAGTAGTAGGTATTGAGGTTCATGTTGCCAGAAAGTGTGCCGTCCGCATCGTTATAGCTGATGTTCACGCCCTGGATGCTCTGGCGTTCCTGCTGGTTGTAAATGTAGCGAACCAGTCCCTTGAAATCGTCATAGGTACATTCGATGCTGATTCCCAGCGGTACCTCATACATATGGGTGTCCGCATATACGGTTCCTTCTGTAGAGATAGGGCTGTTGGTGGTAACGGTCGTCGTATCGGTTCCGGATACTGCTGCATCCGCTGCCGCTGCTGCGGTGTCTGCCGGTGCATCCGCCGTTACTGCAGCCAGTGTGGAATTATCCGCAGCTGCCTGCTCACTGTACGCTACTTCTGCGATGGTACCGAAGGAGATATTCGCGATATCAGTGCGGGTCGCATCCTCCATGTTCTTCACCATCATGATACTGTCTTCCGGGAGAATATCTGCCGGAAAACGGTTCTCAAATCCGGTAATATAGGACTGCATTTTCTGCGTTGCATCCATATAATCTGTCTTACGCTGATCCAATACTTCCAGTGTTGCTACCTTGGATCTTAACGTCATGTTCTGTGATTCCATACTGTCGGACAGATCGTTGTATTTGGTATATACCAGAAAATACGTTGCCACAGCAATAAGGATACCGATCACTGCGATCAGAAGCTGAATTTCACTTTTCTTCACTTTCATCTTCTCCTACCTCCTACTGTGCTGTGGTACCGGCGGTATCTCCGGCTGCTTCCGTTTCTTCCGTCTCTGCGTGTATATCCGCGTAAGTACCGGTAATGGAAAATGTTACTGAGGATTCTCCCAGTTCATTTTTGCTGTCGGTAATATTGCTGATCTGTACATCGGAGATGCTCTCCATGTTACGGATGTTCAGAATCGTTCTCGCCGCTGCTTCCTTGCCGGTCACGGTAACGGACATGCTGATGCCGTCCAGGTCGGAGCTGAAGCTGTTGGTGTAAAAGCTGGAAGGCAGGATCTGTTCCAGTTCGTTAATAAATTCTACCAGATTCTCATTGGGAGTCTCCGTGTAATCATACAGATACTGATATTTATCGTACTGTGCTGCAGCTGCAAGATATTCATTATACACTGCCTGTGCTGGCTGCAGTTCCTGCACTTTCGCCTGTAATGCTGCATTCTCCGCTACCGCACTAAAATATCTGCTCAGGGAAGTTCCCGCCATGGCTCCAGATAAAATAATCCCAAGTACCAACACCGCCACGCTGACGAAGGTGTAATTCGTACCACTGACCACAGTCAGACCTTTCGACTTCTGTGAGCTCTTGTCAATCAGTCCCACAGGAGCAAGCACTGCACCCAGGCAGGATATATATGCTGCCGGTCTGGTGGAACGGATGGCTTTGCTCATGCCGATCTTCTCTACTTCAGAGAGGGTATGTACCTTTCTCTCCAGGCAGTTGGTGAACAGCTTGCTCATGCCGCTGAAGCTGCCGCCCAGACCTGTAACATAAGTTCTCTCGATGGGGGTATCCCCGTTTCTGGAATCGTAGAAATCAATGACACGGCTGACGCCTACGATCAGAGGTTCTAAGGAAGCTGTGATCTTCTGTCTTGCTTCCATGACTGTAATATTACCGGCATCTTCGTCTTCCCAACGTCCTGCATTCTCTTCCCACAGCTTGTCTCCCTGATGGAGTACTCTGTTTAAGCAGGTCTTCTTCTGAAAACGTTCCACGGCGCTGATGGGATTCGTCACGCCGTAGGCACCGGATGCGATCATGGTCTCAATGGCATCCTGTACACCGTAAGCCACGGTTCTCTGTAATAATACCTTACCGGCGGTAAGCACGGTAACGATGGTACTGTTCTCATCGATCTTGATGACCATGGTGACCTTCTCGGACTTCTCGTCACGGAGGATCTGGTACAGGCTGTTACTACTGTAGTCGAAGCACTCTACTTCCCAGCCACACATCTGTGCCAGTTGATAATAACTGTCCAGCAATGCCTTGGGCACTGCCATTGCCATGACACGTAGCTTGCCGTTCTCGGTCAGTCCGCCTGCCATATAATAGCCGATCTCGTACTGGGTCAGATCCACCGGGAAATAGTCGCCTGCGTTGGTCTTCACCAGTGCCTCGATCTTGTTCGCCTTAACGTTTGGAATCTGTACCTCACGGCTTGCCACTCTGGTAGAAGAAATGGTAAAAATTACTTTCTTCGTGCGGATACTGTTCGCTCCCAGTGCATTTACCAGATGGTCTGCATACTCCTGGGTGGGCTGCAGCATACCATCCACCACGATGCCTTCCGGTGTCTCCACTGTCAATACTTTGTAGACCTTGGGCTTTTTCACCTTATAGTCTATCTCGCAGATCTTCGTAAAAGAGTTCCCAATCTCAATACTCAATACGCGATTGTTCATTGCCATGCTTATACCCTTCCTCTTACCAAATTTATCGTATTTTGGGGCAGATCCTGCCCCAAAGAACTTTCTTAATTCACATCAATACAATCCAAGATACCATTGTAAGAATTCATTCCCCCAGAGGACAGCAATTGCCACCCCTGCGGAAAGATACGGTCCCATGGCGAGGACATGTCCTTCGCCGCTTACTTTCATACGAATCAGATGAATCACGGAACCGATGATACATCCCAGTAAAAATGCGAAAATAATCAATTTCCAGCCGAGTAACAGTCCGCAGACCGCCATCAGCTTCACATCACCGCCACCGATGGCTCTGCCGCCGGTAACGTAATACAATAAAAGCAAAAAAACACTGACACACAGGAAGCCGATCAGGAAATCCAGCCACTGTGTATAGTGGAAGGCTCCATGGTTCAGCCCCAGTGCCAGTATAAATAAGTTAAATTCCACAGGGATCTCATATGTTCTGAAATCAATCACACTTAAAGCAAGAAGTGCACTAAACAACAAGCAGTAGACTAGGGAATCCACGCTCATCCCATATTTCCAGAATACAATCAGGTACAGCACTCCGTTCAGTCCCTCGATCAGAGGGTACTGAATGGAGAGATGCGCCTTGCATTTCCGACATTTGCCTCCCAGTGCCAGGTAGCTGAAAAGAGGTACGAGGTCGTACCATTTCAGCTGGTAACCGCAATGCATGCAGTGTGACCTGGTAGTGACAATATTCTCTTTGTTAGGAATGCGGTAGATCAACACATTGAGGAAGCTACCGATAACGATGCCATAAAGGAAAACCACTATGTAGAGTAAAATTGTAGGGAGCATATCGAGTGCCTTTCAAAATAATAACCTTAATTATTTTTTCAAAGTATTAAGACCAGGTTTCACGCTGTTAGTGGCATCCTCTGCCTGATCAGGATTAGGATAACAAGAATATACTTTAGAATCCACTGTTAAAGTAACTTCTTTTACGCCATCTGTTGTATTATAAATAACGCCCCAGGTGCCACCCAGTTTTGAAACTGGCTCACTAGCAGCTGTACTTTGCATCAGCGTCGTCAATGTAGCTCCAGTTGCTGTAGTGTCAGATGTTACAGTAGTGACTTTCTGATCTGCAACTGCTACATTGATAGCGGTTGCCATTTCCTGTGCATTAGTAATATCAGTAGACACCTTGGAATTGTGAACATACTTTAAATACTGAGGTGCCAGTACACCAACAAGTACTGCCATGATAGCGATAACGATGATCAACTCTACCAGGGAGAAACCTTTGTTTGTTAAGCTCTTCTGTTTCTTGTTCATAATAACATTCTCCTTTTTATGTGTTTTTTAATTTCAGGGTAGTAAGTTTTCCGCCCCATTTATTAATTATCGTTCTGTCCCTACACAGAACGGATAATTCATGGATTATAATGTATCAAGTGCCTCATACATGGATACCATAGGTGCCATGCATGCTGCAATCAATCCGCCGACTACGATTGCCAGCAAGATGATAATCATAGGCTCCAGAGCCGCCATCAGCGACTGAATCTCCATCTCTACTTCTTCATCATAGTAGTCAGCAATTTTATCTAACATTTCTTCCGTGCTGCCGGCTTCTTCACCGATACGGATCATCTGATATACCATAGGAGGGAATAATCCACTCTCTTGTAGTGGTCTGGACAGCGGCATACCAATGGTAATCTCTTCTTTTGCCTCCTGCAATGCTTCCTTGAAATAAATATTGCTCATAACTCCGGATACAATATCTACCGCCTCAATCAGCGGTACACCTGCACCCATCAGTGTACTCAAGGTTCTCGCCATCATGGCTGATGCTGATTTCACAGTCAGCTTTTTAATGATAGGCAGCTTTAAAGCAATTTTTCCAAATACATGTTTTCCCGGATTCGTTCCTGCGAAATATTTAATTCCAATTGCCGCTGCAACAATAACCGGAATAATAATAAACCAATAATTTTGTATGCCATGGCTCAAATTTACATAGAACTTAGTGATCCAGGGCAAATCCGTTCCCAGCTGGCTAAACATATCCTCATAGGAAGGAATTACTTTAACCAACATCACAATCGTTACAATCACCGCTACGATACATACAACCACAGGATAAATCATTGCTTTTTTCAGCATTGCCTGTGTCTTACTGTTTTTCTCCAGCTGTACTGCCACTCGATCCAACGCTGTATCCAGGCTGCCGGATGCTTCGCCTGCAGCTACCATGTTCACCATGATTGCCGGGAACACTTTCGGATGTTCCGCCATGGAATCGGCTAAGGTCTCACCTTTTTCCACGCTGATGCGGACTTCTTTCAGCGCATCCTGTAATCTCTTATTCTCGGTCTGTTCGCAGAGCATTTTCAGGGATTCGAGAATGCTTACGCCTGCCTTGGTCATGCTGACGAACTGGCGGCACATGACACTTAAGTCTCTGGCTTTGGGCCATCCACCAATCTGGATATCGATATCTTTGGTCAGGAGGCTCTGTTCACTGACATCTATGACGGTCAGTTCCTGCCTGCGCAGTTCCGCCATAGCCAGATCTTTATTGTCCGCTTCTACGCTTCCCTTTACTTCTTTTCCAGCCTTCGTGATGGCTCTGTAGCCATAGGTTGCCATGTGCCTTCCTCCAATGCGTCTTATATCTTTAACTTTCTCCCCGCTTATAAAGACAGGTCATTTTTCAAAATGGACCATATTTCGTAATGTTTTTACAAAAATATCCAAAACATCGAGGCTTCAGGCAAGTCCTCAGACATCAAAGGATACTTTCACCATTTCCGAGAAGGAGGTGGTGCCATCCAGCACGTAATCGGTGGCACTCATACGCAGGGTATGCATGCCCTCTTTCAATGCCTCTTCCTTTAATATATCGGCTCCTTCCCGCTTGCTGATAATAGTTTTCAGCTTCGGAGTGATCTGCATGATTTCATAGACACCGATTCGTCCTTTGAATCCGGTATTGTCACATTTGCTGCAGCCGCAGGGCTCGTAGATGGTTACATCTTCCTCTTCTTTCAGCCCCATGAACTCTTTTTCATCCCTGGTGGCATGCTTAGGTCTCTTACAGAAAGGACACAATCTGCGGACCAGTCGCTGGGCGATAACGCCGATGACGGAATCTGCGATCAGGTAGGACTCAATGCCCATATCCTCCAGACGGGTGATGGTGCTGGCGGAGGAGTTGGTATGCAGGGTACTTACCACCAGGTGTCCGGTGATGGATGCCTGTACGGCGATACTGGCGGTCTCCTGGTCACGGATCTCACCGATCATGATGATATCCGGGTCCTGTCGCAGGATGGAACGCAGTGCCGTCGCAAAGGTGAGGTCTGCCTTGTTGTTGACCTGTACCTGATTGATGCCGTCGATATTTGCCTCGACAGGATCTTCTACAGTGATAATGTTCACGTCCTCTTTGTTCAGCTCGCTCAGTGCAGTATACAGGGTGGTGGACTTACCGCTTCCGGTAGGTCCGGTTACCAGGATGATACCGTGAGGATTTTTCAGGATATAATCAAACTGTTTTAACTCGTAGGGTTTGAAGCCCAGCTGGCTCTTGTCGCGGTTCAGTGCGCTCTTCGCGGCAAGACGCATTACGACTTTTTCCCCGTATACGGTAGGCAGGATGGATACACGGATATCGTATTCCACACGGTCTACCACCTGGGTGATACGACCGTCCTGCGGTTTTCTCTTCTCGGAGATGTCCATGCCGCCGATGATCTTGATACGGGCGATGATGGCGGACAATACGTTGACGCCATATCTTGCCCTCTCATAGAGGGCACCGTCGATACGGTAACGGACACGGATGATATTTTCCATAGGTTCGATATGGATATCGGATGCACGCTGGCGGACAGCTTTTTCGATCATGTCCTTGACCAGCATTACGATAGGGGAACTGTTGATGTTCTCCTCGGTGGCGATGTCTTCCACCACATCCAGTTTTTTCTCTTTGGCGTAGGCTGCCAGTGCCTCGGTCACTTCTTCCTGACCGAAATATTTATCGATCGCCAGCATGATGCTGCGGGTCGTGGCAACTACAGGCTCCACCTGGTAGTTAGTGATGATGTTGATATCATCGATGGCGTTGTAATCCAGGGGATCTGCCATGGCAACCATGAGAACATTGAAGTTGTTCTCCTTGAATGCGAAGGGGAAGATTTTGTTCTTCTTCAGGACATTGACCGGTACCAGGTCCAGTACTTCCTTGTCCACGCTGGTGCTCTGCAGATCGATCATATCCAGATCCAGCTGGCGGCTCAGTGCCCGTGCCAGGTCATCTTCCGATACGATGCCCTCATCTACCAGGAATTCTCCCAGCTTCCTGCCCTGACGGCTGGGACTGTCCAGTGCCTGCTGCAGCTGTTCGTTCGTGATGACACCGCTATTTACCAGTAATTCGCCCAGACGGACTTTTTTTCTGCTAAGTTCCATTGTTCTCACCTGTTACATTTGTAGATATTGGATAACTTTGTATCATTGTAGTAATTTTGACTACAACTCACAAACAATTTGTCTAAATATGTAGTTATTATAGCATATTTTGAGTGTAAGTAAACTGTTTTTGGTACTTTTGTTGCAATTTCTGCGAAAAAATTATATTCCTAACTCCCGATGAAAATATGTAAGTGGCGAATAGGCGTATCTTCTTTTAAATTCTCTCGGATCCATTTTCCTGATTCCCGATATATGCTGTACATACTCTTCTACAAATGTGATAGCTTCTTCTTTGATACGGTCGAGGTGTCTGATTGTTTCATTGAATTCGTCCTTATCAATAAGAGCCGTTTTCGTATCTATATATTCACTTTTGGTTATAAGAACTATTTTGGTGTAATCAAGTCCCGATCTGTGCCTTTGGGATCTCTGAGTTTTCTTGAATCTGAAAGAATAGGGATGTGATATTTCGCTTCTATACGGTATGCATATGAAATAATCATAATGTGATTGAAACAGTAAACAGTTATATGCACGTTGGTTCTTTTTCAATATTTCATGATACGGTGGATCAGGATGCTCCTCATAGAAACGTGATGTTAGTTTTAAAATCTGATAATCGTTTTCCGGTAAATTCATTTGTCCTCCTTCGTAGAATGTAAAAAACGAGAGGCTATTCAGCCTCTCGCTAAATCCTTCATCACTCGGTCAATTTTTATTTTACCGTCCTGTCGGAACCGTCACAGGACTCATCGCCCGGTCAATTTTTATTTTACCGTCCTGTCAGAACCGTCACAGGACTCATTCAATAGATGAAGAAGAACATCTCTGCTCTTAATGCCAGTATATACACTTTCTGTTGAAAAAGCAATCTATTTTAATACTCAAACTTCGCACATAAATTTTAGCTATGCACCTTGAAAATTCAATACCTGG
>CAVJMX010000075.1:0-13867 GCA_963650795.1 Bacteroidales bacterium H4 | reverse complement strand
ATACGGTGCGCGCCGAGGGGTGGTACAGGACTATTTCTGAACGGAAAAATCAGTATATATGGATTTATGATGATTCACAGAACAATAATCGGATCAGTATGATCTGTATGTTAAGCATCCCATCGAGCAGCTATGAAAATATCTTAAAAATCAATTTGAGTGACAGTTACCTGAATTCCGTTTATTCCAATTCTGTTTACGAGACTGTGGTTACCCTGAATGACAACATTATCATTTACCCAACCACTTCTGCATGGAGTGGAAAGAGTCTATCAGACTTCTGGAATGCAAAGAAGGCTAAGTGTACCGGGCAGAATTTCTATATCGGTCCGTTTTTGGGGGAAAGGTCTCTGGCGTTGGGCGAAGAGATTTCCCTGTGGTTCAGTAACGATACGATGGATATTTTTATAGTAGCAGACTGTTTTGGAGATATGAAGCGTACCTTACTCAACTTCCTTTGGCTGATATTACTTGCAGTCCTTTTACCCTTCGGGGCAATATTTGCGTATAGCCGATATTCCGGAAGAAGAATCCAGGCGGTACGAAATGCAGTACATCAACTGGCTTTGGAGGAAACAGACACACAGTCGCTGGAGGCGGTGTCCGGAACGGATGAATTGGGAGAATTGTTTCAGGATACTATGACAGCGATTGAAAATGTGAAGAAGCTGGATGAAAAGCTTCTAAAGGAGAAAATGGCAAAATCAGAGCTGGAGAACAAGCAGAAGCAGATACAGTTTGAACTTCTGGCAAGCCAGATAAATCCTCATTTCCTTTTTAATACGTTGGAGTCTATTCGTATGAAGGCGGCCATCGAGGGGCAGCAGGGGTTATCGGAAGTGATCGAAAATCTCGGAAGTCTGCTGCGGTACGCACTGGATAATCGTGATCGTCCGGTGACGCTGGAGCACGAGCTGGAATATACACGTATGTATATTGCAATCCAGAGCTTCCGTTATCAGGACAGATTCACCTATTCCATAAAGATAGAGCCCCGTATTGATACACGCAGGTGCTATGTATTGCCGCTTCTTTTGCAGCCGATCATCGAAAATATATTCCGGCATGGGTTTGCAAAATCAGGAAAGAGAGGAAATATTGAGGTAAATATCATGTTGCGGGAGGAGCTTTTGGAGATCCGGATTCAGGACGATGGCTGTGGAATGGACAGGGAAAGTCTCGGACAGCTGCAGCAGAGCCTCGACAGAATAGAGCAGGGAAACAGTATTGGTATCCGTAACGTGCATCAGCGGATCAAATTATATTATGGTGAAAGCTATGGACTTTCAATTATGAGCAGGGAAGGGGTCGGAACAACCGTCCGGCTGATATTCCCATATATAGAGGATATAACAGATGAAAGTATTGTTTATTGATGATGAACCCTTAATACGACAGGGCATGCAGGCCATTATTCCATGGGAACAATATGGATTTCAGGATTTCTATGAGGCAGAATGTGGGGAAGATGGTCTTCAGCTGGTTCGTCAGTATCATCCGGAGCTGATTATATTGGATATCCGCATGAGCGATATGAGTGGTCTGGAAATGGCAAAAATCCTGAGGAATGAGCAGTATGACGGAAGCATCATTATCGTTAGTGGATATGCAGATTTTGAGTATGCGAAGAAGGCAATCCAGTATAATGTGTCGGCATATCTTTTGAAACCGGTGAAAACGATCGAGCTGAAAGACGCGCTGGAAAAGGTCTGCAGGGAATTGGAGCAGAGAAGATATTCTGCACAGCTGGAAGAACAGCCGGCAGAGCAGATGGCAGAAATGGCATTGCAGGAGCTTCTTACCGGGAAACTGGTGTATTCACCACAGATTGCCAAAGCATATCAGATTGATCTTCAGAGGCAGGAGGGAATCCGGCTTGTGATGATCGTTGCAGAGGACGGGGAGGAGAATGCGAAATTCAAAGAAACCATGAAGCTGATTCACAAGTCAATTCCTTATATCAGTTATCAGCAGAAGCAGGTGGTTTTGTTCCTTCGCGGAGTGAGTGAAGGGCAGATTTATGAAAAAATACGTCCGCAGATCCTTCAGTCAGGGAAGTATATTTTTGCGATAGAAGGAGAAACGTTTTACAATTTGGAAGAAATTTCCACACAATACCAGAAGCTTCAGAAGGTGTCCTCAAAGCTATTTGTATATGCCAACCGTGAGCATGTAATCCGACAGCAGATGCCGTTAGAGGAGATAGATATATCCGGTTATAATTTACTGACAGAGATACAGAGCATGGTGAACCATATAACGACGCAGGACAAAGAAGCGTTATTGTTACAGATCGGGCAATTTCACAGCTATCTGGAGAAACGTTGTGCATTACCTAATCCGGTAGGATTTATTGTGAGCAATACCTACCGGCAGATTACCAATGAGTTCCTGAAATGTTATCCGCAGTTAAGCATGGATATTGTTTCCCCGGATGACTTTTTCTTTGAGCTTTGCATGTTCCATTATCTTTATGAAGCTACGGACCAGTTGAAGAAGGTACTTCTGGAACTGCTGGAGGTGGTCAGCAGGAAGGTTCCGGATGACCCATGTGAAAAGCTTCGGCTGTATATGGAGATGAATTATACCTCATCCATATGGTTAGAGCAGATTGCGGGAGAGCTTGGGTATAACAGTTCATATCTTGGGAAGCTCTTCAAGAACAAAACAGGAAAATCCTTTAATAATTATCTGGATGATATCCGGATTGAGCATGCGAAGGAATTACTGATGAAAGGCGTATCTGTTACACAGACGGCAGAGAACGTCGGAATCGGTGACATCAATTATTTTACCAGGAAATTCAAAAAAATAGTTGGTGTCTCACCATCAGAGTATCGGAAATTGAATGAATAAATAATAAGGAGCAGATCCGTTTCGGGACTGCTCCTTATTATTTTGGATTCTGAAATATTGCCAATCTCGGATTTTTACAGGTGAACCTCGAATTATTACAGCATTAAGCGGTGGCGGGCAGGTGGAAATGTCTAAAATATCCAAATAGCTTATGGAATTCATTATGTGTACGGGAAAAACGATTGCATTTACAATCAAATCAAGATGAAACATAAGATAATCAGGAAAAAGTGAACCGTTAAGTGTATGAAAACTTTAGAGGAGGTAAGACAATGAATGTTCCCCAAAAATCAAAAGCCAAAAAAAGAAGAGGAATGAAATATATGCTTCTCATTCTTCCATTCATGGCAGTTCTTTTTATTTTCAGCTATTACCCACTATATGGCTGGAGATATGCCTTTTATGATTTTAGACCGCCGAGAGCATTGTCAGATTGTGACTTCGTTGGATTCAAATGGTTTACTACACTTGTTTCGAATGCAACGAAAAGGGCGCAGGTTCTGCAGGTGCTGAAGAATACCTTTGTGATGAGCGGGTTGGATCTGGCGACCTCGTGGCTTCCGATGATGTTCGCAATCTTCTTAAGTGAGCTGCGAAATAAGCGATTCTCGAAGGTGGTGCAGACATTGACTACGGTGCCGAACTTTGTGAGCTGGGTGCTGGTCTATTCCCTGGCTTTTGCATTGTTTTCCAATTCGGGAATGATGAATTCTCTGCTGATGAAGCTTGGATGGATAGAGGACCCCATCTTGTTTCTGCAGGATTCCAAGTATACGTATCTTACCATGTGGTTGTGGCTGACCTGGAAGACTCTGGGATGGAGTGCCATCATGTATCTGGCGGCAATTTCGGGAATTGATCAGGAGCTGTATGAGGCAGCTAGGGTAGACGGTGCAAACCGTTTCCAGTTGATCCGCCACATTACAATCCCCGGACTTTTGCCAACGTTCTTCGTATTGCTGATGATGAGCATGGCAAATTTCCTGAACAATGGTATGGATCAGTATTATGTATTCCAGAATTCCTTTAATTCCAAAGAAATCGAAGTGTTGGATTTGTATGTATATAACCTTGGTATATCGGGAGGCAGTTATTCTCTGGGAACTGCGGTCAGCATACTAAAGAGTGTGATTAGTGTTACCCTTCTTATGGTTACCAATCGTTTATCAAAAGCATTTCGTGGAGAATCTATTTTCTAGGGCAGGAGGTGATAAAGCATGAAAAGAAGTGCATCAGACAAGGTAATGGATGCGATTTTGGTGATTTTTTATCTGGCGTTTACCATTATTTGTATCTATCCCTTTTATTATATTATCATTAATTCCATTAGTGCGAATGATCTCAGCGAGGCGGGAAAGATTATTTTCCTACCTCACGGGATTCACTTCAGTAACTATAAGGAGGCTATACAGCTGGACGGCCTGTTGCAGGCACTATTGGTTTCAGTTGCCAGAACCGTACTTGGAACTGTCCTTTGTGTTCTCGTTAGTGTTTTTCTTGGGTTTATGTTTACACAGGAAGAGATGAAATGGCGAAAGTTCTGGTATCGATTTACCATTGCAACGATGTATATCAGTGCCGGTCTGATCCCGTGGTATCTGGTTATGAGAGATCTTCATATGCTGAACAACTTTCTGGCATACATCATACCGGGAATGGTAGTTCCATTTTATATTGTACTGGTGAAGACCTATGTAGAGTCTACACCGAAGGAGTTACAGGAGGCAGCGCAGATTGACGGAGCTGGGATTCTCCAGACCTTTGTGAAGATCATGCTCCCGATCTGTAAACCGATCATGGCTACAATAGCAATTTTTCAGGCAGTAGGACAGTGGAACAGCTTTCAGGATACGCTCCTTCTGGTGACAGATCCGAAACTGTATACGCTGCAATTCCTCCTATATAAGTATTTACAGCAGGCGAATTCACTGGCAACGATGGTAAAGCAAGGCGTAAGCACAAATGTGGTGGCCAATGCGGCTACAACCCAGACGGCAACATCCATCCGAATGACGATATCGGTAATTGTAATCATACCGGTTTTGTTAATCTATCCTTTCTTCCAGCGATATTTTGAGAAGGGAATTATGATTGGATCGGTAAAAGGCTAGCAGGGATGGCAGGAACGACTTGTGACGCGATAGCAGCGTCTGATATAGTTTTAATGGAGAAAGGTGGAAAACGTATGAAGAAACAATGGAAGAGACAATGGAAAAAATCGATGGCATTTTTAATGGCAGGCGGAATGCTGCTGTCAGCAACAGGCTGCGGGGGGAGTGGAAGTACCAAAACAACAGATACCGATACATCATCTGCTTCCGGTACTGAGAAGGAATGGTCCAATGCAGATGCAATTACGTGGGATGTATATGATCGTTATGCCAATTATCAGGGCGAGATGACCGGCTGGTATGCAGAGGCTGTAAGGGATCGTTTCAATGTGACCTTGAACCTTATTGCACCAAATGTGGCAGGAGACGGAAATGCTCTGTATCAGACAAGGGCAGCAGCAGGAAATATGGGAGATATTGTATTTCTTTCAAATGATCAGATGAAGGACTGTATAGATGCAGGGCTTATTCTGGATATCAGCGAATATGTGAAGGATAAGGAGAACCTTGCCAAGTTTCAGGTGGGGGCAGATGCTCTGAGCGATTATTTTGGAACAGACTCTACTTATGCGTATCCAATCCATGGATCAACCGGATCGCCTACAGAGCCTAATCTTAGAGAAAATATGATAACCAATGCCCTTTACCTTCGTTTTGATTATTATGAAGAGCTTGGTTGTCCGGAAATTAAGGATGAAAATGATCTTTTGGATGTTTTTGAACAGATGCGTGATTTACACCCAACGATTGAAGACGGAGATAAGACCTATGCATTCAGCCTGTGGTCCGAGTGGGATTCCGGTGAAATGTGTATGGCAGAAATGCTATGCCGGGCATTATATGGAACCTATAATATTAATACAGCGGTGATGACCAATTATGATTGTACTGTCGCAGAACCGTTGAATCAGAAGGACGGATCCTATTATAGGGCACTTAAGTTCTTCTATGAATGCAATCAGCGCGGATTGCTGGATCCGGATTCAGCTACGCAGAATTATAGTACGACAGATTCCAAGGTTAGAAAAGGAAGCAGCCTTTGCATTTTGTATAGCTGGCAGAAGCTATTTAATACATTAGAGGTTCAGAACCAGGGAAAGGGATACGCTTTTGTTCCGGTTGATAACCAGCTTATTTATGTTGATGGCAAGACACCATATGGAGATGGCGGCTGTGTGGCAGTTGGAGCAAATTGCAAAGATCCGGAACGTGCTGTGGCCTTTTTGGACTGGTATGCATCCAGTGAAAGCATGAATCTCAATGCAATGAATATTGAAGGTCTGACCTACGAGGTGGGTGAAGATGGCCTTAACGTTTTGACAGAATATGGCAAGGATTGCTACAATCTCGATTCCGAAGTGCCGGAAGAGTATGGAGGCGGCAAAATAAATACGAACCAGAATGTGATGTTTGCTTACATTGGTGTTTTGACAGATACAGATCCGAATACAGGAGAAATGTATCTTCACGATGGATGGAGCTCTACCATTCAGGATTCACAAACCAAGCTTACAGAGGACTGGACGGCGGTATATGGAGTTGATAATGGAGTTGAATATGCAGAACAAAATGGCTCGCTTCAGGTAGGCGTAGGTTATAACTATATTCTTCCGGTGGAAAACACAGAAGCAAGCAACCGCAGAAACCAGTGCAACAAAATTGTAGAGGAGTATTCCTGGAGAATGGTCTATGCAGCTGACGATGCGGAATTTGACAGCTTCTGGAATGAAATGTGCACTCAGCTTGCCGGGTATGAATACGATCAGGTAATTGAGGCAGATATGGATATTCTAAATGAAATTAAGGCTGCACGTCAGGAAACTATGGATGCAGTTGCAGAACAGAATTAGATTGGGAGGAGACTACAGATATGAAATTTAGAAAAGCATTTTTAATGGAGCCGGGACATTTTGAGGTCATGGAGGTAGAAGAAAATATCAAGGAGAATCAGATTCTGATTAAGGTGGATTCCTGTGGCTTGTGTAACTGGGAGCTGAATTTCTGGAAGGGATATCTGAATTTCTGTGGATATCCGCATCCGCTTGGACATGAATACGCAGGTACGGTAGTGGAGGTTGGCTCTGAAGTAGAGGATTTCAAGGTTGGAGATAAAGCATGCAGCCTTGGAAGCAACTTTGGAGGTTTTGCGGAGTATGTAGTCTGTGATGCAGACCGCTCCGTGAAGATTCCGGATCATCTGGATACCAGATATGTTTTAGGAGAACCTCTAAAATGTATTATGACGGTACTGGAACAGGCAGCAGTAAAGCCCGGCGATTATGGTGTGGTACTCGGCTGCGGACCGATGGGACAGTGGTGCATTCAGGGGCTTGCAGGGAATCTGATGGCTGGATTGATTGCCATTGATGTAGACGACCGTAAGCTGGAAATGGCGAAGAAATATGGGGCAACGCATGTGATCAATTCCAAGAAGGAGAATGTAGAGGAATGTCTTAGAGAGATTACAGATGGTCACATGGCTGATTTCGTGATAGAGGGAACCGGCATCCCGGAGCTGATCAACGATGCAATGTCTTATATCAGGACAAACGGACGGGGCAGACTGATCATCATGAGTGCGTATGAGAGAGAGGCAAGCAATATCGATCTGAGAAAAGCAGTTGACCGAAGCCTGGATATTGTTGTGGCACATCCGGGGCATTCCTACAATGAAGTGGATGATCTGCGCAGGGCGGTTACGCTTTTAGGAAAAGGAACCCTGAACGTAAAGGATCTGATCTCCCATGAATTTAGCTTGGATGAGATGGATCTTGCATTTCAGACACTGGAACACAAGCCGGCAGATTATCTTAAGGGCTTAGTTTATCTTGGAGAAAAGAGGTAGTTTCATGAAAAAGATCGTAACAGGAATTGTTGGCTGTGGAATGATCAGCGAGGTCTACATCCGCAATATGCAGGAAATATTTGGAAATATCTTAGAGGTCCGTTCGTGTTGTGCAAAACATATGGAAAGTGCAGAAAAGAGGGCATCGGAATTCGGACTTAGGGCTTGTACCTTTGAAGAAATGTTATCGGACTCAGAGATAGAACTGGTGGTTATTTTAACACCAGCCTCTACCCACTATGAACTGATCCGGCAGGCACTTCATGCGGGCAAGCATGTGTATACCGAAAAGACACTTGCGGCAAATCTGGAACAGGCAGGGGAACTCGTTTCTCTTGCAGGACAAAAAGGCTTATATCTGGGAGCGGCTCCGGATACGTTTCTTGGGGCATCCCTGCGGAAAGCAAGAGAAATTGTGGATTCGGGAAAGCTGGGAAAAATTACCTCCTTCCATATTTCCTGCAATCGTGATCTGAATTATATTTTAAGCTTTGCAAAATTCTTATGCCTCGAGGGCGGTGGAATCTGTTATGATATGGGTGTATATTATCTGACCGCTCTGGTAAGTCTACTGGGACCGGTGGAAGAGACGGCAGCAATGGTAGCAAATCATCAGACAGAGAGAGCGATTGCAGATCCGGAGTCGGAAGAATTTGGAACGGTTCTTCATTATGAGAATGAGAGTCAGGTGGCAGCAGTAATTCGTACACGGTCAGGAATATCCGGTACGTTTGCCATGAACGGAGATACCATTGCGCAGGATCAGGCAGTCTTTACTCTTTATGGAACAAAGGGCATGCTGATTCTCGGTGATCCGAATTACTTTGGAGGAGACCTGCGTCTTATCCCTGATTTTTACGGAGAACCGGAGGAGCAGGAGGTGATCGATATTTCCTGCGATCAGGAAGCTTTTGCAGATAACAGCAGAGGCTTAGGTGTTGCGGAGATGGTAGTTGCCATGCAGGAAAAAAGACCATGCAGGGCATCTAAGGAGTTGGCATTCCATGTGTTGGATGTGATTGAACAGATGATGATAAGCAGTAAGACAGGAGCATTTCAGAAGGTTACTTCGGAGTGCAGCCGTCCTGCAGCGCTTGGCAGGGAAGAAATTCTTGTGCTGCAGGGCAAGCTGTGATGATGAAACAGAAAAAGGAGTTCATGCATGATGAATAGATTATGGCAGAGATTTTTATACCAGCCGTGTCTTCCGCTTGGGGAGAACGGTACGCGGGTTACCTCATCGGCAAGGCATATTGCATTGTCCAGACGTGCAGCGTCAGAGGGAATGGTGTTATTGAAAAATGAAGAAGATACGCTTCCGCTCCCGGCAGGCAGCAGAATTGCTTTATTTGGAAAAGGAACGGTCGATTATGTGAAAGGCGGCGGTGGAAGCGGTGACGTTACCGTCCAGTACAGCAGAAATCTGTATCAGGGCTTTCTTATAAAGGAAGCCGAAGGGAAAGTGAACGTATGCAAGGAGCTGGCTGCTTTTTACGAAGACGAGGTGAAGCACCAGTATGAAAATGGTGCTGTTCCGGGGATGACGGAGGAGCCGGAGGTTCTGGGAGAGCTTTTTGACCGGGCAGCAGCATACGCAGATACGGCAATTATCTCCTTTTCGCGTTTTTCCGGGGAAGGCTGGGATCGCGAGAGCAGGCCGATTCCGGAGGGATATCCGACAGGAGATGATGAGATCCATCTGACAGAGCTTTCGAACAGGATCTTCCCGAAGGGGGATTATTATCTGACAGATTTGGAGCAGCAGCTTCTTGACAAGGTACAGGAGAGATTTTCCCATGTCATTGTGGTTTTGAATGTTGGTGGAATGGTGGATGTATCCTGGCTTGTGGACAATCCGAAGATCCAGGCGGCACTCATGGCATTCCAGGGAGGAATGGAGGGCGGACTGGCCGCAGCAGATGTTTTGTGTGGTGATGTCACTCCTTCCGGAAGGCTGACAGATACCTATGCTGGAAAATTGTCCGATTATCCTTCCACGGAGGGCTTTCATGAATCCATGGATTATGTGGATTATACCGAGGATATTTATGTTGGCTACCGTTATTTTGAAACGATCTCCCAGGCGGCAGGAAAGGTGATCTATCCGTTCGGATATGGATTATCTTATACCAATTTCGCGATGAAGGTACAGAAGGCATATGTGGAGGATGACAGAATCTGCTTCGATGTGGATGTAAAAAATATTGGGAACCGTAGCGGAAAGCAGGTTGTCCAGATTTATGTGGAAAAGCCCCAGGGGGAACTCGGAAAGCCGGAAAGGGAATTGATCGCATTTGGCAAAACAAAGGAGCTTCTTCCGGGACAGTCAGAGCTTTGCGCACTTTCAGCAGAGCTTTCCATGCTGTCATCCTTCGATGATACCGGGAAGGTTCAGGAGGCTGCATGGGTACTGGAGAAAGGTGTTTACCATTTCTTTGTAGGTGAGAATGTCCGGGAGGCAAAGGAGACTGATTTTACATATTCAGTAGAGGAAAACCGGATTCTTGCGCAGGTGACACATCAATGTGCTCCGCATAAGCTTGGCAGAAGACTCTGTGCAGATGGATCCTATGAGTCACTGACTGTTACGGAGTATCCGGATGAGCCGGAGGGACTTGACCGTGGAGATAAATACAGCTATGAAGGCATTGAACCGACAGCCATAAAGCAGAAAATGCGGTATATGGATCAGGTAGAGGAGGATGAGACAATCCTGCTTAGGGCGGTATATGAGCATCAGACAGACCTAGATACCTTTGTGCAAAAGCTGACGGTGGAGGAGAAAATCGCACTGCTTGGAGGGCAGCCGAATACCGGTGTTGCAAATACATTTGGAATAGGAAATAACCGGGATCATGGAATCCCAAATATCTGTACGGCAGACGGTCCTGCAGGGCTTCGGATTAAGGAAGAATGCGGTGTCTGTGCGACAGCATGGCCCTGTGCAACACTTCTTGCCAGCACATGGGACGAAAAACTGGTAGAGGAGGTCGGAAAAGCCGGAGCATTGGAGGTCAAGGAAAATAATCTCGGTGCATGGCTTACCCCCGCAGTCAATATTCACAGAAGCCCGTTATGCGGCAGAAACTTTGAATATTATTCCGAAGATCCGTTACTGGCAGGTAGGATGGGAGCTGCCATGGTGCGTGGAATCCAGTCACAGAAGATTGCGGCAAGTGTGAAGCATTTTGCCTGCAACAACAAGGAAACGAACCGTAAGGATAGTGATTCGAGACTTTCGGAACGTGCGCTTCGGGAAATCTATTTAAAACCCTTTGAATATATTGTCCGTGAAGCAGATCCGTGGACGATCATGTCCTCCTACAATTTGATCAATGGAATCCATGCATCGGAAAACCGGGAATTGCTGACAGGAATTCTTCGTGATGAATGGCATTTTCAGGGAATCGTAACAACAGACTGGTGGACCTTTGGTGAGCATTATCGGGAAATTAACGCCGGGAACGATCTTAAGATGGGCTGTGGTTTTCCTGAGAGAGTTCAGGAGGCTTATGAAAAGGGCTATATTCTGGAGCAGGAGATCGATATCTCGGTAAAACGTGTGCTGGAGCTCATTTTGAAGCTTGCATGAAGAAGATAGAAGGACAAGGAGGATGGTTCGATGGTTTATTATGTAGATGGGCGCTCTGTGAAAGAGAGTATGGGTACGAAAGAAGCACCATTTCATACGATTCAGGAGGCAGCCAATATTGCAGAAGCCGGAGATGAGGTGCTGGTTTTACCGGGAATTTACCGGGAAGCAGTAAATCCAATCCATGGAGGAACAGAAAAGGAAAGGATTGTATACCGTTCTGTGGAACCGCTGGCAGCACATATTACGGGTGCGGAGAGTGTGAAAAGCTGGACCAAAGAAGAAGGAAGCGTGTGGAGCTGTCTTGTAGATAATAAGCTGTTTGGCACATATAACCCTTATGTGAACGTAGTCTGCGGGGACTGGTATGATTCCTCGGAGGGAAGTGTTCCTATGCATATGGGAGATGTATACCTGAATGAAAAATCCATGTACGAGGTATCCGGAGTGGAAGAGGTCAAGAATCCTCCGAAGCAGGAAAAATCATGGGAACCGGAATTTACGAAATATGTCTGGTACGCAGTACAGGATACAGAATCAGATCAGACGAAATTTTATGCGAATTTTCAGGGACTTGATCCGAATCAGGAGAATGTGGAGATCTGTGCGCGACGGAGCTGCTTCGCCCCGGCAGAAGAAGGAATTGGTTATATCACCCTGACAGGCTTTAGGGTTTCCAAGGCGGCAACGCAATGGGCACCTCCGACAGCCTATCAGGAGGGTATGATTGCTCCTCACTGGTCTAAGGGCTGGATTATCGAGGATTGTGAAGTCTATGAGTCAAAATGTGTGGGTATTTCTCTTGGAAAATATCTGCAGGAGGACAATGAAAATAAGTGGACAAACTGGAAATACAAGGACGGTGCGCAGACAGAACGTGAATGCATCTTTGAGGCAATTTACCATAAGTGGACGAAGGAATATGTCGGAAGTCATGTGATCAGGCGCTGTCATATTCATGATTGCGGAGCAGCAGGAATTGCCGGGCAGATGGGCGGCGTGTTCTCAGTAATTGAGGATAATCACGTACATCATATCAACAACAAACAGAATTTAAGAGGTGCCGAGGTGGCAGGCATTAAATTGCATGCGGCACTAGATGTCCAGCTTAAGAATAATCACATCCATCATTGCACGAGAGGACTTTGGCTGGATTGGGAGGCACAGGGAACCAGAATTACGAATTGCCTGTTTCATGACAATGTTCTTGCCTATGATATCAAGGACGATGAGGAAGACATCTGGGATCTTGGAGAGGATATCTTTGTGGAGGTATCCCATGGTCCGGTTCTGATCGATCATAATTTCCTGCTTTCTGAGCGGGCAGTCAAGATTGCAGCACAGGGGATTGCAATGGTGCATAATGTAATTGCCGGATCTTTTGGAGCAGTAGGGCGTGGGACAGACAATGGCGCACCGGATCTTCCATCCCCAAGATATACCCCGTATCACCGGCCGCATTCCACAGAAATTTTCGGATCGATGACGATACTTCATGGAGATATGCAGTTTTACAACAATATCTTTGTACAGCAGAAGGTCAGAGCTTCTGTCCGGAAGGTTGGAATCCGTGTGGATGGGGACGACAATCAGTGGGATGATGGCAACCTGCTGACCGGTCTGCAGCCTTATGATCTCTATCCGACCAAGGAAGAGTGGGAGAAGCAGTTTGAAGGCTATTGCGGTCAGGGCTCCGCTCCTTCGAACCGCTACTATAATCCGCTTCCTGTGAGGGCAGCAGGAAATATCTATTATAATGGTGCAAAGCCATGGAGTAAGGAAACGGATGCGTTGATCGGTACAGGCGCTGAAAAGGAATTGAAATTCGAACGCAGAGCAGATGGATGGTATATCAGTACACAGATTTTTTCAGATCCGATTTCAAGAGGAAAAGCGTGCCTGTCAACGGAAAAACTTGATGTGGCATTTGAGCCGGAGGAACATTTTGAGAATCCGGATGGAAGCCAGATCGTCTTTGATACGGATTATTTTGGAAACAAACGACAGGCTCTTTGCCAGGCAGGTCCTATAGAATATCAGTCAGGTGAGGCAGAGTCAGAGTGGATCAGGATCGCGAGCGCTGATTAGCAGTAGAGCAATCCGTGATATCAAATGAGGGGCAGAATACCTTTGCCCCTCATATTATCTTATAAGGGGCAGAGAATAGGATGAAGAAAATTGTTGTGATAGGAAGCTTAAATATGGATATTGTTGTGGAAATCCCTGTTATGCCGCAGAAGGGCGAGACGATTTCCGGAAAAAGCATAAGCTATCTTCCCGGTGGAAAAGGAGCCAATCAGGCGGTGACAATAGGAAAGCTGGGAGGACAGGTGGCAATGATCGGTGCGATTGGAACGGACGCAGCCGGTCAGGTACTGCTAAAGAATCTGAAAGCGTCAGGCGTGGATGCTTCAGGAATTGAGCTTCTGCCTGAACTTCCTACCGGACAGGCATTCATTACGG
>CAVJMX010000074.1:0-14613 GCA_963650795.1 Bacteroidales bacterium H4 | reverse complement strand
AATATCGCGGGGTGGAGCAGTCTGGAAGCTCGTCGGGCTCATAACCCGAAGGTCATAGGTTCAAATCCTGTCCCCGCTACTAAGATCTGAGTGTAAATTCAGATTTAAAATGCCCAGATAGCTCAGTTGGTAGAGCAGAGGACTGAAAATCCTCGTGTCACTGGTTCGATTCCGGTTCTGGGCATTTGTAATATGCAAAAATAATTTTGTGGGATACTAGCTCAGTCGGTAGAGCACTTGACTTTTAATCAAGTTGTCGGGGGTTCGAATCCCCCGTGTCTCATCGTTATAAGATCAATATACTATGTGTATATTGATCTTTTTTAATTGTTTTTAACCACATTTATAAGAATAGAACCTATCTCAGACTATTGCCTGAGGAATTATGGTATGCTAAAATAATTCGTCGAGAACATGTAATGAACGAAAGAGATTGAATTATCAATGGAAAACAAGGTAAAAGAATTACGTTATGCAATCGTACAGTCCGTACCGGTGATGCTGGGATATCTTTTTCTGGGATTTGCCTTTGGATTGATGTTAAATGATGCCGGTTATGGATTCTGGTGGGCTTTTTTTATTAGCCTGTTTGTCTATGCGGGCAGTATGCAGTTCGTGTTGGTCACACTGCTGACAGCGGGAGCAAGTCTGTGGTATACGTTAGTCATGACGCTGTTTGTCAACGGCAGACATATGTTTTATGGGCTTTCTTTCGTGGAGAAATTCAAGAAAATGGGGGCGACTTATCCATATATGATATTCTCGCTTACGGACGAGACCTTTTCTCTGCTATGTGATCTGAAAGTTCCGGAGGGAATGCGTGAAGAACGGGTCAGCTTCTATATATCCCTGTTGGATCATTTCTACTGGATCCTGGGAAGTTGCGTGGGAGCGGTGGCAGGAAGTGTGCTGCCGATTAATACTACGGGAATCGATTTTTCCATGACAGCGCTATTCACAGTCATTGTAGTCAATCAATGGATGGATACGAAAGAACATAAACCGGCGATCATCGGGGGCGTGGTCGGAGTGCTGTGCCTGATTCTGCTGGGAGCAGATGCATTTTTGCTGCCGGCACTGACCATTACAGCGATTATTTTATTAGGAGTTAAGAAAAAATGTTACATTCCATCGGAATCATAGCAGTTGCAGCTGCGATTACTTTATTCATAAGAGCGATCCCCTTCGTACTGTTCGGAGGGAAGAGAGAGGTCCCGGCGACCGTGACCTACCTGGGAAAAGTACTTCCACCGGCGATTATGGTAATTCTCGTTGTATACTGTGTGAAGGGTATTGATTTATTTACCGGCAGTCATGGAATTCCGGAGTTAGTGTCTGTCGCAGTGGTTGCGGGACTCCATATCTGGAAGCGGAATACTTTGTTGAGCATAGCTGCCGGAACAATCCTATACATGATATTAGTGCAAGTAGTATTCTAAATGCGTGTGAAAGGGCAATTTTTCGCCCTTTTCACACTATTTTTATATAAAATTAAATGCTATAATGAGCGCAATAGGAATAATATGAGGGAGAAACATAAGATAAAAATGGAAAACGAAAACAAAGATATAACCGAAGAAACCAAAGAAGAAGCAAAAGAGGAAAATAAAGAAACGACAAAAGATGAAACCAAACAGGAAGTAAAGGAAGAAGCAAGAGAAACTAAGGAAGAGTCCAAAGAGAAACCGAAGAAAAGTAAAAAAGGTCTCTGGATCGGACTTGGAATCTTAGTAGTACTCCTGATCGCTTATGGAGTTGGAGCTTTTTACTATCATTCCCATTTTCTGTATCAGACATCGGTAAATGATACGGACTGCAGTAATCTGACGGCAGACGAAGTGGCAGCAATCATGCACAGCCAGTCACAGCAGTACAGCCTGCAGATATTCGGAAGAGATGAAAACGGCGTACAGGAAGAGATCGGAACGGTGATAGCACCGGAGATCGGAATGAGCTGGGTGGACACACAGGGAGTAGCGCAGGAGCTTTTGAACAGACAGAATGAATTCCTGTGGATCGAGATGCTGTGGAGCACACAGAATTATGATGTGGTCCAGGGAGTAGCCTACGACGCAGACAAATTACAGGAACAGCTGGCACAGATGCCGGCGCTACAGAAGAAAAATATGATCCAGCCGGAAGATGCTTATATCAGTGACTATTCCGAAAAAACGGGAAGTTATGAGATCGTTCCGGAGACACTGGGAACGACATTGGATATGAACCAGGTAAAGGACGTGGTGTCCACAGCGATTATGGCGGGAGATGCTACCGTAGATCTGGAAGAGCAGGGATGCTATGAGACCGCAAAGGTAACGGCAGAGGATACCGCACTGGTAAAAGCCTGCGACACCATGAATAAATGGGTCAGCGCACAGATCACCTATGACTGGAACGGCAATAAAGTCGTGGTAGACGGGGATACCATTCACGAATGGATCCAGGCGGATGACAAGGATCCACAGTTAAATGAGGAAGCTATCGCGGAGTTTGTAGCGGAGCAGGCAAAGGAGTACGATACCTATGGCAAAAAGAGAAAGTTCACCACTGTCCAAGGAATCGAGCTTACATTGCCCAGCGGAGCCTATGGCTGGAAGACGGACCGTGATGAAGAGACCAAAGAGCTGACTGCCTCTATTGAAAAAGGAGAAACCATTGACAAGGAGCCAGTGTACAGCAGCAAGGGCGCCCAAAAGGGAAGCAATGACATCGGTAATTCCTATGTGGAGATCGATCTGACGAACCAGCATCTGTATCTGTTTAAGGACGGCAATATTGTACTGGAGACAGATTTCGTATCCGGTAACATGAGCAAAGCAGGATGTATAACGCCTCCCGGCGTGTTTGGCTTGACCTACAAGACAAAAAACGCGGTATTACGTGGCACAGACTACGAAACACCGGTAAATTACTGGATGCCTTTTAACGGAAATGTCGGAATGCATGACGCTACCTGGAGAAAAAGCTTTGGAGGTACGATCTATCTGACAGCAGGGTCTCATGGATGTGTCAATCTGCCGCTGAATATGGCAGCAGCTATTTATGAATATGTATCTACCGGATTTCCGGTAATATGTTACTATTATTGATGTATAGATACGATTCAGAATAACTGCCATTTGAATGAGGGAATATCGAGAAGGAAGGTGACCCTATGAAACAGCGCTCAGCAAAAAAGGTGCAAAAATGGAAAGAGAGATTTGAAAGAGAACGACAGTTAAGACAGGAGATAAAAGAAGCAGCCCCGGATATTCTGTGTTCTAAGAATTTCAGATCCACAAGGTCACACGTACAGCATGGAAATATGACAGTTAATGACCACAGTATGAATGTGGCAAAATACAGCCTTGCCATCAGTGAGAGGCTGCATATCCCCTGTGAGAAGAGAGATATGATTCGCGGGGCACTGCTGCATGACTATTTTCTGTATGACTGGCATACGCCGGACTATGTCAGTCCTCATAAACTTCACGGATTCTATCATCCCGGCAGGGCACTGAAAAATGCACAGAGGGAGTATCAGCTGACGCCCCGGGAGAGAGACATTATAAAAAAGCATATGTGGCCACTGACGATTTCTGCAGTACCCATGTGCAGGGAGGCATGGATCGTTACCATGGCAGATAAATGGTGTTCTCTCATGGAGACATTCCACGTACATAAGGGACACGGAGCACTGATCGAAAAACTTCGCGAGGCAAGAGAAGAGCAGGAGAAAAAATAAGTGGGCGAATTGTACCGGAGATTGAAAGCATATAGTGAAACAGATTATTACCCCTATCATATGCCGGGACATAAAAGGCAGGCTTACGGTGAACTGTCGCCGGAGATCTTGAATATAGATATCACGGAGATCGATGGGTTCGATAATCTCCATGCACCGGAAGAGATCCTGAAAAAATTACAGGAGGAAGCAGCTAAACTGTACGGTGCGGAAGAAAGCTTTTACCTGGTAAACGGCAGTACCGGTGGAATCCTGGCGGCAATCAGTGCCGCGGTACCGAAGGGCGGACGGATTCTCATGACCAGAGGAGCCCATAAATCCGCATATCATGCGGTGTATCTGAGAAATTTAACGGTATCTTATCTGTATCCGGAGATGATGAAGGAGTATGATATTTATGATGCGGTAACTCCGGAGCAGATTGCGAAGGCGTTAGGAGACGGCCCTCTTCCGGATGCGGTGTTTTTGGTATCGCCGACGTATGAAGGCAGAATTGCGGATATAGAGAAGATCGCGCAGATCGTGCATGAAAAAGGAATCCCTTTGATCGTAGATGAGGCGCACGGTGCCCATCTGGGGTTTGCGGAAGGATTTGCGAAGAACAGCTGTCAGTGTGGAGCGGATCTGGTCATCCACAGTGTGCATAAGACCTTGCCGGCGCTGACGCAGAGCGCGCTGCTCCACGTGAACGGCAATCGGATCGACAGAGATCGTTTGCGCAGATTTTTGCATATTTATCAGTCCAGCAGCCCTTCCTATGTATTAATGGCAGGAATTGACAATGCACTGCAGATAGTAAGAGGGCAGGGAGATAATTTGTTTAGGGAGCTTCAGGAGAATTTCCTGAGAATGCGGACAGAACTGTCAGAGTGTAAGAATCTTGTGTTTTTACCGCTGGATTCCCGACAGGATATCGGCAAACTGATCATAGTATCCGCAAAGACAGGTTTGTCAGGACAGCAGATTTATGATATTCTATTAGAGAAGTATCATTTGCAGTTGGAAATGGCAGCACCGCGATATTGTCTTGCGATGTTCACCATAGGAGACGGGGAAGAAGCATATCGGAGAATGACGGATGCACTGCTTGCCATCGACCGTGATATTACGGCGGGAAAATGGCAGAGCAAGCAGAAGCAGGACGGTAGAGAAGAGGAGGAAATTTCTCTCTACCAGCTGCATCCCGAAGTCCGGATGTCCCTTGCACAGGCTTGGGACGCTGAAAAGGAAGAGATTCCGCTGTCGCAGGCAGCAGAAAGGATTGCCGGAGATTTTGTGAATCTGTATCCGCCCGGGATTCCCCTATTGGTGCCGGGAGAGCAAATCGAGACAGCACATTGCAGCCAACTGGCAAAATACCGGGAGGACGACCTGAATGTTCAGGGAGTGATCGGAGATGCCGAGTATCGCATTACCGTATTAAAAAAATAAATAAACAGCAGAAAGGATTTAGCTTGTATGAGAAAAACCAAAATTATCTGTACCATCGGTCCCGCCAGTGAGAGTGAGGAAAAATTAAGAGAGCTGATGCTCGCCGGAATGAACGTGGCACGTTTTAACTTTTCCCACGGAAGCCATAAGGAGCAGCTGGTAAAATACAACAGAGTGCTGAAAGTACGTAAGGAGCTGGGATTGCCGGTAGCAACTCTGTTAGACACCAAGGGACCTGAGATCCGTCTGCGTGATTTTGAAGGCGGTAAGGTAGAGCTGGTATCCGGACAGCAGTTTATCCTGACTACGGAAGAAATTATGGGAACCGCCCAAAGAGCTACGATTTCCTATAAGAATCTGAAAAATGACATCAAAGTCGGCACAACGATCCTCATTGATGACGGTCTGATCGAGATGACAGTAGAAGAGATCAAGGGAGAGGACATTGTCTGCAGAGTAATAAACGGCGGTTTTGTATCCAATCATAAGGGCGTGAACGTGCCCGGAGCGATTCTGTCCATGCCCTATATCAGCGAGGTGGATATGGCAGATATCATCTTCGGTGTAGAGCACGGATTTGATTTTATCGCTGCTTCTTTTGTCAGAACCAAGGAAGATATTCATGAAGTACGTAAGATCGTAGAGGACAGAGGCAGCAAGATCAAGATCATTGCCAAGATCGAGAACATGCAGGGAATTGAGAATCTGGAAGAGATCATTACAGCAGCGGACGGTATTATGGTTGCCCGTGGTGACATGGGTGTCGAAATCCCTCTGGAAGAAGTGCCTATTCTGCAGAAGAAGATGATCAAGATGGCAGTGGCACAGGGCAAGCATGTAATCACCGCAACCCAGATGCTGGAGTCTATGATCAAGAATCCCCGTCCCACCAGAGCAGAAGTTACAGATATTGCAAATGCGATTTACGATGGAACCACAGCCATCATGTTGTCCGGAGAGAGTGCTGCCGGTCTGTACCCCGTAGAGGCAGTCAAGACCATGAGCCGTATCGCTGAGAGAGCAGAGCAGGATATTGATTATCGAGGAAGAATGCAGAAAGCCAAGGAAGACAGACAGGAGACTTCCGATATTACTACGGCAATCTCCTATGCGACCTGCAGTGTGGCTTCTGATGTGAAGGCAGCAGCCATCATTACTGTTACCATGTCAGGATTTACTGCGAATATGATTGCGCGTTATAAGCCCGGCTGCCAGATCATCGGCTGTACCCTGGATGAGAAGGTATATCGTCAGCTGAACCTGCTGTGGGGTGTGAATCCCGTTATGATTAAGAAGGAGCAGACCACGGATGCACTGTTTGAAGAAGCTGTTTTCAAGTCTAAGCAGGCAGGTCTGGTAAAAACTGGTGACACAGTTGTCATTACTGCAGGTGTCCCCCTGGGCGTGGTAGGTAAGACCGACATGATCCATGTGGTAGAAGTAGAGTAATCAGAAAACGAGAACATAATTATGGGCAAAATTGTATATCTCATGGGGAAGAGCTCCTCAGGGAAAGATACTATTTTTAAAGAACTGATGAAGGAAGGCACGATGGATCTTAGGACTATCGTGCCTTACACGACAAGACCGATCCGTGCGGGAGAAGAGAACGGCGTAGAATATTTTTTCACGGATGAAGCCGGTTTTCAGGCATTGAAGGATCAGGGAAGGGTCATTGAGGACAGGGCTTATGATACCGTCTATGGTATCTGGAGGTATTTTACAGTGGATGATGGACAGATCGCCCTGTCTGCGCAGAACTATCTCATGATCGGAACGCTGGAAGCTTATGAGAAACTGATCGCTTATTTTGGCGCAGAGGCGATTCTGCCGGTCTATATCGAACTGGATGACGGTGTGCGTTTACAGCGGGCATTGGACAGAGAACTTAGACAGGAGAAGCCGAAGTACGAGGAAATGTGCCGGAGATTCCTGGCGGACAGCGCGGATTTCTCGGAAGAGAAGCTGGCGGCAGCAGGCATTCGGGACAGATTCGAAAATACAGATCTGACGAAATGTCTGAAAGATATTACAAAGTACTTAAAAGAAGCCGGAATATAGCCGAAATATTGATAACAGATGGAAAAATTCCGACGAACGAAGAAGAAGAGAGGTGGGCGTATGGAAATGAGAGTTAATCAGATACAGCAGCCGGCTCCGGTGGAGCAGACACAGAATACCGCGCCCACGGACGGCAGTTTTAAGTTCATGCTGGCGAGTCATGTGGAAGAGGCAGAGCTCCAGGAGCGGCTGACGAACCTCATGGCAGAGATCACCACAGAGGGCGAAAAGATGGCGAAGCACCGGGATGTGAAGGATATGCGGCATTACCGGGGGTTAGTTAAGGAATTCCTGAACGAAGTGGTGACGAGATCCCATTCTTTTTCCAGGGAGAACTTCCTGGATAGAAGAGGACGGCACCGCGTGTACGGCATTATCCGGCTGGTGGATGAGAATCTGGACCAGTTGGCGCAGGAATTGATGAAGGATGAAAAAGACAACCTGGCGATCCTGAACAAGATCGGAGAGATCCGGGGATTACTTTTAGATATTTTTACTTAACGAAGAACAGGGGGGATACCAATGGCAACATTTCATGACATTATCGGTCAGGAACAGATCAAAGAGCATTTACAGAACGCCATTTCGGCGAAAAAGATTTCCCATGCGTATATTATCAACGGCGAAAAATCATCCGGTAAGGAATTTATCGCCCGCGTATTTGCCATGACCCTGCAATGTGAAAAAGGCGGAACGGAGCCCTGTCTGGAATGCCATTCCTGTAAGCAGGCATTGTCCGATAACCAGCCGGATATCATCTATGTCAGTCATGAGAAGCCGAATACCATCAGCGTAGACGATATTCGTGCGCAGATCAATAACGATATTGCCATCAAACCCTACAGTAGTCCTTATAAGATCTACATTATGAATGAGGCGGAGAAGATGACGCCCCAGGCACAGAATGCGATTCTGAAAACCCTGGAGGAGCCGCCTGAGTACGCAGTGATCATGCTGTTGACTTCCAATGTGAACGCTCTATTGCCTACGATCTTAAGCCGTTGTGTGGTACTGAACATGAAGCCGGTAGCGGACGATCTGGTGCGCAATTACCTTATGCAACAGCTGCAGGTGCCGGATTACAAGGCAGAGGTCTGTGTGGCATTTGCCCGTGGTAATATCGGCAAGGCAAAATCCCTGGCATCCAGTGAAGATTTCGATAACATTAAAAACGAAGCACTGTCGTTATTAAAATATATTCAGGATATGGATCTCAGTGAGATCACCGCAGCGATCAAAAAGATCACGGAGTATAAGCTGCAGATCAATGATTATTTGGATCTGATTGCAATCTGGTACCGGGATGTGCTCCTGTTCAAGGCAACCAGCGATGTGAACCATCTCGTTTTCCGGGAAGAGATCAGTGCCATCCGCCGCGTGGCGCAGCGCAGCAGCTACGAAGGCATCGAGGAAGTTATCGAGGCACTGGATAAGGCGAAGAGGCGATTGGATGCCAATGTTAATTTTGACCTGACCATGGAACTTCTGATGCTGGAGATCAAGGAGAACGGTTAATATTTCATATTAAGAATAAAAGCGTGAAGGAGAGAGTAACATAAAAATTACTCTCTCTTTTTTACGCGTTTACCGAAAAAGATCACGTAGATCCGTTATATATCATAGAAGATGAAAAAATTATTTTTCTGTCAGGTACCTGATGAAAGAAGAAACAGCGTGCACCTGTTCATCATTCAGGGAATCGATGGATTCCAGAACCTGTTTTCTTGCTAGAGAAAGGCCCTGATTAGAAAAGATTTCACCCTGACCGTTTTCCAGCCAGTCTTTATTCACATGAAAGACGTTTTCAATCAGCAGCAGAATCCGGTCGGGCGGGGTTGCCTTGCCGTGCATTATTTTTGAAAAGTAGCCGGGATCAAGATTTATTTTCATGGCAAACTGGCGTTGAGAAATATGTAATTCATCCAGAAGAATTTTTAATCGTTCACTGATCATGATGCTTACCTCACTGGTGAAAGCATATCAAAAAATGTTGCCTATGTCAACACGGCGGAAGAAGCACACCTTGACAAATTGCCATAAGCAATCTATATTATTGCTATAAACAATACGAAAGAGGGGAAAATGATGACAGAAGCACAACAGGCTTTAATAGAGGATATAGAGAAGATCAAAGATGATGCCACGATTGAAAAAGTGCGGATTTTCATCATGGGTATTTTAGCACAGCAGAGCATATCGGAAAATCAGTGCAATCCGCAGGGCGAAAAATAAACTGTTCAGAAGAAAGGGAAGGGAAAGCATATGGGTATCCAAAAAGTATATTACGTTCCGAATTATTTAACTGATGAGGCATGCTGTGCATATTTCGGAGAAGACTATAACTTCTATGAAGGAAATGCGTTTGACTATTCCAGAGATAAAATCCGGGGATGCGTTACCGGACAGAATTATGAATACATACAGAAATTCCCCTACATGGATGCCTGTGAGGACTTTACGTATCCGCTCTGTACCGGATATATTCTGAAAAGCGAACGGTGGTATAAAGGTTGCATTGATATCTATAAAGTAGACGAAACCAAGGACGGAAGGTATTGTGAACTTGTGGGCGAACTTGTCCCCGGAGAGGCAACAGATTCCAGAGGAATACGGCGGAGAGGATATGATATTCATGTCTGGAAACCGGAATATGCGGGATGGGCGTGGGTTGGATTTACAGACGGAATCCCCGCAGTGGGGGCAGCCTATGTTCTTCTGATGCAAGAGGATGAAATTTTCTGGGATCGAAAATTATACTGTGAAGAAAAGTGTTGGAAGGCCGGAGAGCCCAAACCGTCAGGAACCCCGGAGATAGGCACCAGATTCCGGTGGAGAGACGACAGATTTTAGAGACAGGAAAGCGATTTGTGGGAGGGAATAACCTTGAACAGAGAGGACTATTTAATCGATTATATAAAAATGGAGAAAGACTATTGGGCGATTGATATGGGAGAGCGCCTTTTTGTCTTTCATGCATTGAACGGAGAGCCTTTTATCGTCGAGAAAAGCGACCTGGGGGATGATTATAAAAATGTAGAATTTGAAGGGATAGACGATTCCACCGACAAAAGAAAGAAAATCACAGAGGTTTCGGAGCAATATCAGAAGAATTATTTTGGACCGACAGGAATTGATCTGTCCGTTTCCGAAGTGTGCAACTTAGGATGCCCCATGTGCTTCCATAATGTAGCATTACATAATACGTGCAAAAGAAATATTACGAAGCTGATGAGTTTTGAAAAGGCAAAGGAGTGGATCGATTATTACATTGCGTATGCCGATGAACACCGGCTGCCGACTTATACATTCCATATCGGATCCGCCGAACCTTTTATAAATAAAGAGAACTTGTGGAAGATCATTTCATATATCCAGCAGCAGACAAGTGGGCATCCCACGGATATTTTCCTGAACAGCAATCTTACTTTAATAGAGGAAGAGGATGTTCTTAAAATCAAAAAATATGGGATCCATATTTTCGTGGGAATAGACGGTCTGCAGCAGGCGAACGATTCTACCAGAGTCTATAAGGCAGATGGACGGGGAACTTTTGAAGATATTATTCAAAAAGTAAAATTGTTGATAAAGAACGGAGTGGAAGTCGGCGTAAATATAACTCTGACAAACGATAATTTTGAAAAGGTTGATGCTAGAGAAACCGTTGATTTTTTTGCGGGGCTTGGTATCAAAAGTCTGTTAATAGACACTGATGTCGTAACGCATATCAAATATAATACAAAGGAAATCGTAGACAAATTAATGGATTTCACGATGTATTGTGATGAAAAAAATATGATATCCTACGGTTCCTGGAGGATCCCGTTTAACATGCTGACAGCGGAGAACTCTGCGACAGAGCCTAAGTCGTTCTGCGCAGCCAGAACAGGGAAAAATATTGTTGTGACGCCATCGAAGGGAATTACCTTCTGCACCTATTCCAGTAAAATCATGACTCCTGAGACGGATTCTCCGAAGGCAGCCCTGGAATTATACACGGAAGAAGTCAGAAAAATGATGAGTGCTACGCTGCCGGGAAAAGTGGAAAAGTGCAAGGGCTGTGCATTGGAAGGATTCTGCATGGGAGGATGTATGCTCGCACACGAAAACCATGGAGAGAATAACTACATGTGCGATATCTATCTGGAGGCAACCAGACAATTAGTGAGATATTATTATTCAAATTATGAAGAATAGTAATAAAAGCATGACGGAAGGAGGAAACATTCATGAAGAAAGTAGTGAAAGTGAAAAAAATCAAACTGAAACCGATCGCGCAGATGTGCGGAGGCAGAACCACCTGCTGCAACTAAATAATTCGGACAGTGAGACCGCGGAGTATATGTTTATATATTCCGCGGTTTTCATTTTCCCGAAAAATGATCACCTCATTCGTTATATATAACAGAAGCAATTCCATAACGAGGAGGATACAGGAATGAACATTATCACAGAGACGAGAGAAAATATTGAAAACTGGTTTGGCAGAAAACAGAGAAAAGCATACCGGAGAATGCAGGGGGATAATTATCGGGGATATGTGTATCAGCTGACACTGCCGGATACCGATAGGGAATGTACCGCGGTGATCCGCCTGACGGATCTGAACATGCTGGTGTATGAGCTGTATTCGGGAATCCGTGTACTGGATCCGGTATTGATGGCTCCGGTGGCGCTGTATTGCCAGCAGCGGGTGAAGCCCGGATTCGGCGGTATGGAGGCAGAGGAGCTGAGCGGCTGCATCACGTATTGCGCGGAGACCGTATTCCGGGAAAGCGCGGTCAGTGAAGAGACTTTGGAGCTGTACGAAGAGGAAGCCATCCGCACCATCTGTGCTCATTATGAGAACCTGAAAGCACTGGCTTCGGGGAGATTTTTGTCACTGGAAGAGCCGGTGGAGGTCGCTTACACAACAGAGAAAAAAGTGAATACGGAGGCAGCAGCCGCAGCAATCAGAACCTACCTGGAAACCGAAGACCATAACATCAGGGCAGAGAACCTGAATGCAGATAATGCAAATAAATTCCTGTGTGAGATCAGAGTCGGCGGAAAACATCTTATGGTAAATTATGCGGTCTCCGATTGTGGAATCCTGACTCTGACGGGTTACTACGGAACGTCGCAGATGCCGGTGAAAAAGGAATACCGGTATGCCGTGGCGGAATATCTGAACAGACAGAATTCCACCAATCTGTATGGCATGCTCCGTGTGGGAACAGAAAATGCCGGATGGTCCTGCAGCATCTCCACCAGTCTTTTGGACGAGCCTGCCTCCGAGAGAGTCATTTCGAATATGGAGAGAATCCTGATGGAAAACATGACGGACTGCGCGACAGCAGTAGAACGGTTATCCGCAGGACTTTTGCCCAGTGATGGAAGCCAGGAAAGAGAGTTAAAGAAGCAGCTGGAAATGCTGCCGGGCAAACTGCTGGGAAATGTATTAGGCAATCTTCCCTTTGGAGACGATACCGATGACGAGGAAAAAATCTGTGAAGTGAGTCCGGATAACGATGCGGAAGACAATGATGCAAATGCTAATGATACAGAGGATGACGTTACCATGGACGACTGGTTAAAGCAGCTCGCCCTTCCGGAGCCTGCGCCGGAGGTAGTCTGAGACCTATGTAAAACAGGCACGGAGGAAAAAGATGTGAAGAAGAATACCATGGACTCCATAGAGTACATACAGAATTATGCTTTTGCGGGGGAAATGTGCCTGTTAGCGTATTATTACACCGTGTTTGTCAGCTTGCAGGGATGCACAGCCCCACAGTCACTGCTGATTCTCGAAGTGGCACTACTCTGCGGACTGGTGGTGGATCTGCTGCCGGTGTTCCGGATTCCGAAATGTGGCTGGAGCATATTAACCACCCTGTTTTTCCTGCTTGGCGGGTATACGTTTGTGACCTATTACCGGAATAATCCCGTGCTGTATCTGGGTGTTCTGGCGGCGGCAGCAGTCATGGCAATCGGTTATGCGGTGTGGAGGTTCCCACGAAAAAGCAGCATGGGTGTAAAGACGGTGGCAGCAGTGGCTGGAATCTTTTTTATCCTGTGTTCCGCTGCAATAAAATACATTCCCCAGGCGGAAAATGTGTTATACAAAACCGTGTATACAGATGCGGATGCACTGGATGCCCACATAGAGGAGCTGCAGCGCCTGAAGCCGGAGAGCTATGCTGCATTGACCGAGGATGAGAAGATACAGTTATTGCAGGTGGTCGCGGATATCGAAGGGAGATATCTGGGGCTGGATACGAGGATCCGGATCGGCTGCTCGGATCTGAAGGAAGACGTTCTGGGATATTATAAAGATTCCACGAAAGAGATTCAGATCGACACGGAATATCTGGATTCCGAGCCCAGAGAGGTGATCTGTCTGCTGTGCCATGAGATGTATCATGCTGCACAGCAGCAGTATGCGAGAATCTACGATAAGCTGTCCCAGAATGAAAAAAAGTCTTATTTTCTGACGGAAGCAGCGGAATATGCGGAGGAATTAAAGCATTACAAAAACGGGGAGGAAGGAGGCGCCCATGAATACTTTTCCTACTATTCCCAGACACTGGAGCGTGAGGCAAGAGCCTATGGACTGGTCAGCACAGAGCAGATTTTCCAGCGCATCGATGAGGAAGATGATGCAGGCGATGCAGAAGCCGTGGAACCGGTACGGGTGGAGGAGAATACATTCACGGCGTTACCGCGCAGTGAGACCTATTACAAGGATGGGGAGGTTACGGAGATCGTGAATTATACATATGATGAAGATTTCACTTATGAGGACACGATCCATGTGCAGGAAGATAATGCGGTGACAAAAGTGATCCTAGATGCTGACGGGAACGAAATATTGTCCCAGGGGATGTTCAGTGGGGGAATCCTGACCAGCACTTATACCTATGACTACCGGGAGAATACCGACCGCAAGCAGGTGCAGTACTGCTATGAGGGCGAGGAAAAAGAGTTTTCACGGTTAACCGTCACATTATATAACAAATACGGTGAAGAGACCTATAAGCTGGTGCAGGCGGGCAGCGACAGGATCTATGAGTACCGGACCGGTTATACCTATGATGAGCAGGGACGGCTCAGCTCGAAAAAAGTGACGTATGCAATGGATGGAGAGGCGGCACATATGACCAGGGAAACCGGCTATTCGTACGATGAAAATGGAAGGGTGGAAGAGGAAGTCGTGAAGACCTGCATGGGATTGGATACTTCCGACCCATCCCATACAGATAAGGTATGGATCCGCTATGAATACGATGCCCTGGGAAGAGAGATCCGCAGAGAACAGAGAAGCCAGACACCGGGAGATGCGGTGTGGGTGCGCGAGACCAGTTATGATAAGGAGCTTCCTGTATACTTTAAAGAGTAAAGGGAATTGACCAAAAAGAATA
>CAVJMX010000073.1:0-14957 GCA_963650795.1 Bacteroidales bacterium H4 | reverse complement strand
CTAGTAAGAAAAAGATAATGAAACCGTGACAAATTGTCACCGTTTGAAAGCAAAAACTCCGATGGGAAAATGCGTCTAAAATGCCCATCTGAACCTGGAAACATAACTAAAGAATCTTCTTCAAATACTCCTCGAGTATCTGTGCTACGTTGCGATGGGCTTTCACGCCGGGATGCAGGCGGCTGCCGACGGTGTCCGGTGTGGTGTCGGGGAGTTGTATAAAGTGGATCCGGGAATCGTTAGTCTGTTTAGCATAGTTTTCCACAGCTCCCCGGATGACGGTCAGGAAGCTGTCTCCCAGCATGCCGTAGCCCCAGATGATCTGCGCTGTGGGGTTGCAGGCATGTACCACTTTCAGGAAATCGTGGATAGCTGTGGTCAGAATCTTTTTGACTTCTTCTATGTCCCGGGTTCCTGCCCATTCCTGTCCCAGTTCTGCTGCGGACTGAATCGCCGTGGCATCATTGGTTCCCAGGTTAATGAATACAGCATCCGGATGCCATGCCGTGAAATCATAGTCTTCCAGAGCTCCCAGGGAAGCATTCCTCTCTCCGGTGAGTAGTCCACAAATCTGCGTATAATAAGGCGGAATCCTATTCTCTGCTATGCCATCCCAGCTGGTGACGATTCCCCAGCCGCTCTGGGATACTACACGATATTCTGCGGACAGTGCATCTGCCACCATGCGTGGATACGTATTTTCCGCAGAGAAAAAGGCGCTGATCCAGTCTTCCTCACCGACAGCTCCCACCGTCCCTTCCCCGCTGGTAATGCTGTCTCCCACGAATTCCAGCCGGTACTTCGGGCCGGTACTTCGGCTCCGGCAGCGGCAGGAACTCCCCGTCCGCATATTGCAGTCCCAGAATCTGTAACAGATGCCCCGGGTCCTGATGCATTGCCTGTACTTCCTTCAGAATCCGTACATGCTTCGGTTTTCCTACCGTCATGCCACGGAACAGACATACTTCATTTTTCCCTTTATTTAAAGGGAATCTACTGATCTGCACGCCGTTCAGTTCCACCGCAAGCCACGGTTCATAATCGTCGTAATCGGCATTTACCTCCACCTGAAGTTCACTGCCGGTATAAATAAATTCTATTCCGCTGCCTGTCCAGAATAAATTCACCACGTCCGTTCCCGTGGTGCGTCCCAG
This sequence comes from Bacteroidales bacterium H4, assembly GCA_963650795.1. Taxonomy (GTDB): domain Bacteria; phylum Bacillota; class Clostridia; order Lachnospirales; family Lachnospiraceae; genus Acetatifactor. Next base: position 13,803 of record CAVJMX010000073.1, on the reverse strand, counting down.
CACTCGTATCTGTGGCAATGCTGCCACACTGACTGTCTTTTTCTGCTCCATCTTTTCTCCCATACCTTCCTCTATATTGTCTTATTTCTCTGCATAATCTGTATATATCGAATCATATCACACTGATTCTTTCCCGTACAGTTTTTCTCACTATCATGATTTACCGGATTTTCTTTTTCTATGCTTCGTTGTATTCGCCACCATGGTATGCTACCGTGAAATCAGTCACATAGTTTTTTAAAGAGCTATCTGTCATGCATTTTGTTCAGGCGAAGGGAATTCTGTCTCTGAATAATGGATTGAAGTAAGCCATGGGTACAGTTGACTTGCTTAAGCATAACTGTACCCTCTTATTTTGAGAAAATGGGCATAGATGCTCTTAACAAGTCATTTCATGCCCAATTATTTCTGCAATAAGGGCACGGTAAGCTATATATAGGTTCAGTGTGCCCGTTTTTACAGCTATCAAGGGTACAGCAGACTGACGCCAGCTTTCGCGTGCCCTTTTCCTTCATGATCATGGGCATGCGAGATACCAAAAAGTCTTGTTGTGCCCTCCGACATTGAAAGAGATATGTTCAAAAAACTTTGAAGCACAGAACGCCCACGGTGGATGGAATGTCCTTCCGAGGATGTTTGTCGGGAGGTGGTGACATTTTCTCGAAAAGTGTTGAAAATCAGGGGGAAAGCGGATTAGAACCGCTACCCACTTTTCGTCAGAAAATTCCCACCGGGAGACCTTACACCGAGGAAGGATGTTCCGTTCGCCGCATAACGGCATAAGTAAAGACAGCGATTTGTGCGCAAGCGCCCATCGCTGTCCTCACTATGCCTATGCGCGGCTCATTGCTCGCGTAGTCTCTCCGCTACTTTCGCATACATGGGCACAGGCACATGGTATCTTGCGCCCATGCGGACAACTTCATACACGAGTCCGTCGATCTCGGAATCTTTCCCATCCATGATATCTCTCTGCATGGAAGTGGTGGCTTCCGGAGCCAGGGTGGACAGGATCTTCAGATTCACTTCCACCATATCCCGCTCAAAGGGAACTCCCATGGCTTCTGCCAGTGCGGCGATCTCCCGGATCATAGTCTTGAAAGCTTCCCGCTGCTCGCCTTCCCTCTGGAAATCCGCTGCAGTAGCATGGAAATAAAGTCCCGCTGCGCCGATAGGCGATACGTAGGAGAATTTCTCCAGTGCATCCCTGCGTATATTCTCAGACAATACCCCGTCAATTCCGCTGGCATCAAAATCCTTCTTGATCTCCGCCAGCCGGTCGGTATATTCCTCCGGATTCCGTACCCCGTAGACTACCCGCAAAATTTTGCCGTGCTGAATCAATACTCCCGGCTCCTTAATATTGGCGGAGACATAGATACAACCGTCCGTCACCAGAAGCTCCGGCAGCTTCTCCTGCATTTTTGCCCCGGTTCCGTAGATATTTAACACCGGGATCACAATCGTAGAGGGCTTTGCCACCTTTTGAATAAAAGGAATGGTATCCTCCAGAGAATAGCCTTTCACGCAGACCAGTACCACATCCGGCTGCTCGTTATAATGTTCCATATCCATAGCTTTTACCGGGATGGTCTCGGTAGTGCCGTCCCACATTTTCTCTACAGACAGTCCCTTTTTCTGTATGGCTGCCAGATGTCTGCCTCTGGCGATCAGAGTGACATCCCTGCCCGCTTTCGTCATATAGAATCCCAGAATTCCACCGGTTCCTCCGGCTCCGATGATCGCATATTTCATGATAATGACCTTCCCTTTCTGCCGTCTGCAGACAGCCGGATCATTCTTCCCTGTCGCTCGGACATCCTACTATCAACAGCATATCGCTGCGACTGCATCCCGTTTCGCCCATTTGCGGCAGTCACATTGAATTTATAATACCACGACGCTAAAGAAGCCGCCAGTCTCTGTTTTCACATAACCGGCGGCTTCTCCTTGATATCTTATATTCTCTTACAGAAATTCTTTGACAGACTTGTAAACGCCCTTGGCATCCAGACCGTACTTCTCTACCAGAGCAGCTGCGGAACCGGACTCACCGAAGACATCCTGCATACCAACCTTCTTCACAGGTACGGGATAGTTTGCACACAGGCAGTCGCATACTGCGCTTCCCAGTCCACCGATGACGGAATGCTCTTCCACGGTGACTACCTTGCCGGTCTTTTTTGCACTGTTAATGATGATCTCCTCATCCAGAGGCTTGATGGTACAGATATTTACAACCTCTGCGCTGATGCCTTCCTCTTCCAGCATCTTCGCTGCACCCAGAGCGGAATCTACACAGATACCGGTGGCTACGATGGTGACATCCTTACCTTCACGGACTACGGTTCCCTTACCGATCTCGAAATGATAACCGGGATGATCGTTGATTACGGGTACTGCGGCACGTCCGAAACGGATGTATACAGGTCCTTCATATTCCAAAGCGGCACGAACAGCGGCTCTTGCTTCCACATCATCGGAGGGGCACATTACTACCATGCCGGGGATGGTGCGCATCAAGGCGATATCCTCGTTACACTGATGGGTAGCGCCGTCCTCGCCTACGGTGATGCCTGCATGGGTCGCACCGATCTTGACATTCAGATGAGGGTATCCGATGGAGTTACGCACCTGCTCAAAAGCACGTCCTGCTGCGAACATGGCAAAAGAGCTTACGAAAGGAATCTTGCCTACCAGGGACAGTCCTGCTGCCACGCCCATCATGTTGGCTTCTGCGATACCGCAGTCGATGTGGCGGTCGGGATATGCCTTACGGAAAATAGCAGTCTTGGTAGCTGCTGCCAGGTCGGCATCCAATACTACCAGATTGGGGAATTCTTCTGCCAGCTCCTTCAGGGAGTTACCATAGCTTTCTCTGGTTGCGATCTTTTTCACGGTATTCTCTGCCATTACTGCTCACCTGCTTTCTCTAATTCTTTTTCGATCTTATCAAGGTCTGCCATTGCCACTGCATACTCCTCATCGTTGGGAGCCTTGCCGTGCCAGTCTACACTGTTCTCCATGAAGGAGACGCCCTTACCCTTCAGGCTGTGGAATACGATACAGGTGGGCATACCCTTGGTCTCTCTTGCTTCCTTAAATGCTGCGCGGATCGCATCAAAATCATGAGCATCGGCATTGATCACATGGAAATTGAATGCCTCGAACTTCTTATCAATAGGATAAGGAGAACATACCTGATCGATGGGTCCGTCGATCTGTAAATTATTGTTATCTACCATAACGCAGAGGTTGTCCAGCTTGCGGAAGCCTGCGAACATGGCTGCCTCCCATACCTGTCCTTCCTCAATCTCGCCGTCACCAAGCAGGGTGTATACACGGAAATCGCGATTCTCCATCTTGGCACCCAGTGCCATACCTACAGCTGCGGAGATACCCTGTCCCAGAGATCCGGAAGACATGTCCACTCCGGGAATATGGATGCAGGGATGCCCCTGCAGATAAGAACCTAAGTGACGCAGGGTGGGCAGATCCTCTACCGGGAAATATCCTCTGTTAGCCAGTGCGGAATAGAGTCCGGGAGCTGTATGACCCTTGGACAGCACGAATCTGTCACGCTCCTCCATATTGGGATTCTTCGGATCAATGTTCATTTCCTCGAAATATAAAAAAGTAAAAATATCTGCGGCTGACAGGGATCCACCGGGATGTCCTGCTTTCGCACCGTGAACTGCGGTCACAATGCCCTTGCGGACATCATTGGCACGCTTTTGCAGTTCTAAATTCTTCATTGTCTCCTCCATTCCGCCATATTGGCTTGTCTGTTGCGATTTACGTATGTATACTAGCATACTTCCGGTCCTACGTCCAGTAAAAGTATATTATTTTTCCCGGAAAAAGGTCACGCGTGCACGAGCACATTCGCATATTCTATTTCAAATTCGTCTGCCCGTAGTAAGCGTTTTTACCATGTTTGCGGTTATAATGCTTATCCTGCAATTCCTGGGGTGCCGGCTGGATCCTGGGATTGATGGTCTCGGCGCGGTATGCCATTTTTGCCACTTCTTCCAGTACGACCGCATTGTGGACAGCCTCTTTGGCATCCTTACCCCAGGCAAAAGGTCCATGATTCTTGCACAGCACGGTGGGCACTGCCACAGGGTCCTTGCCCAGACGCTTGAACTCATTGACGATCAGATGTCCGGTATTTTCCTCATAAGCCTCCTCGATCTCTTCCTTGGTCAGGCAGCGCACGCAGGGAACCGGACCGTAGATGTAATCTGCATGGGTGGTTCCGTAGCAGGGAATATCTCTTCCAGCCTGCGCCCAGCTGGTGGCATAGGAAGAATGGGTATGTACGATGCCGCCGATCTCCGGAAATGCCTTGTACAGCTCCAGATGGGTGGCGGTATCGGAAGAGGGATTCAAATTACCCTCTACCTTGTTGCCGTTCAGATCCACGACTACCATCATTTCCGGTGTCAGCTTGTCATAATCCACACCGCTGGGTTTGATGACGAACAGTCCGCTCTCTCTGTCGATGGCGCTGACATTTCCCCAGGTAAAAGTCACCAGACCGTACCGGGGCAGATCCATATTTGCTTCATATACTTTCTGTTTTAATTCCTCTAACATATATTAAACCTCATTCCTTTCTACTTTCTGCAAGCATAGATTTGCATCTGAAAAATTATTTTGCCACAACGGCTGCCTTCTCTGCGGGAAGGAGCCTTTTGTACTCTTCCAGGAAAGCATCGAAGCCCTTCACATCCTCGGGATCGGGATTCAGGGTCGTTCCGGTCTGTCCTGCGAAAATCTTATCATTCAGATAAGAGGAAAGGGTCTCGCTGTCTTTTTTCTCCTTCATGAAAGCTGCCAGGATGGCAATACCCCAGGCACCACCCTCACTTGCCGTATCCATAACGGTAATCGGTGCGTTCATGCCGGCTGCCATGATGCGCTGTCCCACGACGGGAGTCTTGAAGAAACCGCCGTGTCCCATCAGGGAATCCACAGCTACATGCTCTTCTTTTAACAGAATATCCATACCGATCTTCAGGGTTGCCACCGCACTGTACAGGTGGGAACGCATGAAGTTCGCCAGCGTAAAGTCCGCATCGGGAGTTCTTACCACCATGGGACGACCTGCATCCAGTCCGGTGATGGGCTCTCCGGAGAAATAGTTGTATGCCGTTACGCCGCCGCAGTCCGCAGCACCTTCCAGTGCTTTGCGGTACAGCACGCCGTACAGTTCGTTCTTATCTACTTTCACGCCAAAGCTCTCTGCGCATTCGCCTAAAAGATTTACCCAGGCATTCAGGTCGGAGGTGCAGTTGTTGCAATGTACCATTGCCACGGGCATGCCGTCGGGAGTGGTGACCATATCGATCTCTTCGTGTACTTTCTCCATTGCCTTTTCCAGTACGACCATAGCGAAAATAGAGGTTCCTGCGGAAACATTACCGGTGCGGACTGCCACACTGTTGGTCGCTACCATTCCGGTTCCCGCGTCACCTTCAGGAGGACACATGGGAGCTCCGGGCTGTAAGGTTCCGGTGGGATCCAGTAATTTCGCACCCTCTGCGGTCAGGACACCGGCGGGCTCTCCGGCTACCAATACCTTGGGCAGAATGTCGCGGATCTTCCAGTCAAAATTGTGTAAGCCGTCGAACTGGTCTAACATCTTCTGATCAAAGTCCATAATGGTGGAATCAATGGGGAACATACCTGCTGCCTCACCGATACCCAGCACCTTTTCTCCGGACAGCTTCCAGTGTATGTAGCCTGCCAGCGTGGTGAAGAAAGCGATATCTTTTACATGCTCTTCTCCGCTTAAGATCGCCTGATACAGATGCGCAATGCTCCATCTCTGGGGAATGTTGAAATTGAATACCGGAATCAGCTTCTTGCAGGCTTCCTCTGTCATAGTGTTTCTCCAGGTACGGAAAGGTACCAGCAGTTCCCCTTCTGCATTAAAAGGCATGTAGCCGTGCATCATTCCACTGAATCCTAAGGAACCCAGTGTGGTCAGCTTCTCGCCGTATTTTGTCTCCACATCCTCGGTCAGGCTCTTATAGCAGCCCTGTAAACCTTTCCAGATATCCTCCAGGCTGTAGGTCCAGATGTTGTTCTCCAGACGGTTCTCCCAGTCGTAGGTTCCCATGGCAATGGGGGCGTGGCTTTCATCTACCAGTACTGCTTTGATTCTGGTGGAGCCGAACTCGATACCGAGGGCTGTTTTTCCTGCTTTGATCGCTTCTTTTACTGCTTCGCTCATTGTGTTCTCTCCTTATCCCTTTGATTTTATTGTTTTATATGAATGTTTTTTATATTCCGTCACAGATTCCCGCTCTACCACACGGGTGTCAAATTCATAGGTCAGATCCTTTTTTTTGCCTGCAATCATCTGCAGCAATGTCTCCGCCGCCTTTTTCCCCAGGTTCTCCTTGGGATGCGGCAGGGAAGTGATGGGCACCTCGCTGTGTCTCGCCAGATCCGAATCATCAATACTGATCACCGACACGTCCTCCGGCACCCGGATATGACGCTCCGTCAGCATCCGGATCAGCTGAAAGGCAATCTGATCATTGTATGCCAGCAGGGCGGTGCATTCCTGCACCCGGTTCAGAATCCGGTCCAGGCAGAAGCCCAGCTGCTTCGATTCGTCCGTGTCGATCCACACCATCCGGGAATCCGTCACCATAAGTCCGGCTTCTTCCATCGCCCGCAGATACCCCAGGTAACGCTGTCTGCCCTGACCGTCGTCCAGCTTCAGGATCGCTCCGATCTTCTCATGTCCCTTATCGATCAGATAGCGCACCGCCTTATATGCCGTGTCCGCATCGTTTAACGACACATGAGGAGCTTCCAGCTCCGGATAATAGGTGTTGAAAAATAAAAGCGGTATCTTTCTCGCCATCAGATGTCTATACAGATCCAGGTTCGGATTCGGCAGCCCGCTCTTCGTGCCTTCCACGATCACGCCAGCCACATCGTCCCGTTTTAACAGGTCTTTTAAAATGCTTTTCTCCCGGTCCAGCGTGTTGTTCGTAAAATAAATCTGCACGGAAAAGCCGCTCTCAAACAAAGTGTTCTGTATCCCCTGCAGGATCTTCGGGAATATGTAGCTGTCCACATAGGTAGTCACCACGGCGATACTGTTGCGCTGTTCCAGATTCTTCCGACGGTCGAAGCTGACGTAGGTACCGCTGCCCCGGATCCTCTGCACCAGTCCATCCTCCTCCAGAGTGCCGATTGCCTTACGCACTGTCTGTCTGCTGATGTGGAACCGCTCCGACAGTTGATTCTCCGAGGGAACTTTCTCCCCGGGACCCAGTTGTCCGTCTGCGATCTGTTCCTGTATGTAGTTAATCAGGTTTTGATATTTTGTCTCCATAATCACTTTCAGTATAATCAGACGACCGTACAAAGTCAATACAGCTTTTAGTTGTTTTAGATACATTTGTGCATAGTTGTACACCGTACAACTATCCATTGCCAGAGGATACCCAAAAGGGGGTTTTATACGTCTGCGCCACAGGTAAGTCGTATCAAGTCTATCGCGTAGAATCCCCACATATACTCTTACTAACACTTTCCGTCCCAGGTAATCATCGTGCGAAAACGTCCTTCTCTCTCTTTTCCCCAGCTGCTTGTATGTATCGGTCTCCTCTGCGCCCTCACCGGCGCCATGACTCTTTTGTCCCGCTGTTCTTCCGCTGACCGGCGCTTTGAACAGTTCAGCTCCCGGCTCTTCCGGGACGAAATGACTGCCAGTACTCTGAACATGCACTACACCATTGCCGATTCCGCCGCCTTCGGTATCACAGATTACGAACCTGTATTGCCGCTCTATACTTCCGGACAGTCCGAATCCGGCAAAGAGCACTGTACCAGACTCCTCGAACAACTAAGTTGTATTGCTTACGACAAGCTCACTCCGGAGAATGCCTGCACTTACACACTCTTAAAGCGTTCCCTAGAAAATGACCTGGCGCTGGCACAGTTCCCCTATTATAATGAGCCTCTGTCGCCCTCCTCCGGCATGCAGTCCCAGCTCCCCGTCCTGCTGGCGGAATATACCTTCCGTACGAAACGGGATGTGACTGATTACCTGACGCTCTTAGACCAAGTGGACGACTATTTTGCCTCTCTGCTCCTCTACGAACAGGAAAAAGCTGCCGCCGGCTTCCTCATGCCGGAGATTTCCCTGGAAAAAGTCCGGAAACAATGTGACACTATCGTCACCACAAAAGAGCTGTCACAGGGCACCCATTTTTTACAGACCACTTTTGAAGACCGGCTGGCAGAATTGCAGTCCCAAGGAATCCTATCTTCCGAAGAGACCGCTTCGTTCCTTACGGAAAATAACCGGCTGCTTGCCACAGTGGTACAGCCCGCCTATGCCGCCCTGTCCGAAGGGCTGCTTTCTCTGGAGACTTCCGACGCTCTTCCGAAGGGTCTCGCCCTGCTGCCGGAAGGCAAGACCTACTATCACCATCTGCTGTTCGCCGAGACCGGATCCTCCCGCCCGGAAAAAGAACTGGTGCAGATGCTGCTTACAAAATTCCGGGAGGAACAGTCCGCCATCCGCAGTCTGGCGGCACAGTCTCCTTCTCTGATCGCCCTGCTCTCCGAGGATATTTCCGGGGATTTTCCTTTTACCGAGCCAGAAGAAATGCTTGTGGATCTGCAAAACCGTATGAAAAATGACTTCCCTGTCAGTAATCCCACTCCTTCCGTTACCGTCAAGGATGTCGTCCCCAGTTTGGAAGCCTACAGTGCCCCGGCTTTTTACCTGACCACACCTTTAGGAGATTCCGACAATAATGTCATCTACATAAACAGACGTAACTCCCCGAAAGGGCTGGAGCTCTATACCACCCTGGCGCACGAAGGCTTCCCCGGGCACCTCTATCAGACGGTATACAGCAATCGCACCTTTTTAGATAAGGAAGTAACTCCGGCCAGAAAGCTTGTCTGGTATGGCGGTTATCTGGAGGGCTGGGCGCTGTATGTGGAATTTATTTCCTATGATTATGCGGCGGACCTTTTGGAGCAGTCCGGTCAGACCGATGCCGCGCAGGCTGCCCGGCTGGAGAAGCACACAAGAAGCCTCCAGTTATGTATGTACACTCTGTTGGATCTTCTGATCCACGGAGAGGGTGCCGGATACGATCAGGTGGCGGAACTCCTTGGGAAATTCGGCATTACTTCCCCGGATGCCTGTCAGGCGATCTATACGTATATTGCGGAAGAGCCCTGTAATTATCCGAAATATTATGTCGGTTATCTGGAGATCTTAAAGCTCCAGGAGACTGCAAAAGCTCACTGGGGTGACACCTATTCCAACCTGAAGTTCCACACTTTTTATCTGGAGCAGGGAATCTCTGATTTTGCCACGCTGGAAGAGCTGCTGTTAATGACAAATTGACCGATTTATGTTAAGATAAAGCAGATAGATCATCATGCTGGAGGACCCCCATGACACAGTTTACAAGCAAGGCTATCGAAGAATCCTTTATCCGGCTGCTGAACGAGCGGCCGTTAGATAAGATTACTATAAAAGACATTGTCGATGACTGCGGTATCAGCCGCAACACTTTTTACTATCATTTTCAGGACATCACCGCCCTGTTGGAGCACATTCTGAATGCGGATGTGGAGCGGGTGCTGTCAGAGCACATGGATGTGGACTCCTGGGAAGAGGGCTTCATCTCCGGCGCCCATTTCGCCCTGGAAAACAAGCGTCTCGTCTATCATATTTATAATTCCGTCAGCAGAGAGCGGGTAGAGCGGTATCTCTACAGCATCGCCGGAGAGGTCATGCGTCTGTACGTCGCCAAGGTCACGGAGCAGGTGGAACATGCCGCACACAAAAAGGTATTTCCCGCCGACCAGAAAATGATCATAGACTTCTACAAATTTGCACTGGTGGGTATGATCTTGGACTGGCTGAACACCGGAATGAAAAAGGAGCCTGAGACGCTGATCCGGCGTATGGGCGAGATTCTGAAGGGAAACATAGAATTAAGCCTGACACGTATGGCACGTTAATTTGGACATTTCGGTCTGTTTGTACATATTTTGGATTATTTTTAAGCAATGCGCAATTTTTGTGCATTGCTCTTTTTTGTCTGTTTTCATTGAAGGAATCCCTGCATAAAATACCAAGTGAAAAAGAATCGACAAGAAAGGAGCCCTGCTTATGAAATTTGGAAAATGGGTTGTGAAATGCCGTATTCCCATATTAATACTGGCAATTGCATTACTGGTCCCCTCTCTGATCGGAATGATCATGACGCGGATCAATTACGATATGCTGTCTTATCTGCCCGATGATATTGACACGGTAATAGGACAGGATATCCTGATGGATGAATTTGGAAAAGGAGCCTTTTCCTTCGTAATCATCGAAGGAATGGAACCGGAGGATGTGTCTTCTCTCAGGGAAGACATCTCTCATGTAGACCATGTGGATACCGTTCTGTGGTATGACGATTTTGCAGATGTATCTATCCCCATGGAATTGCTTCCTTCCAAGCTGTATGATGCCTTTAACTCCGGTGACAGCACAATGCTAGCCATCTTCTTCGATACCTCCACCTCCTCCGATGATACCATGGAGGCCATCTCGGAGATCCGCAGCATAGCCGGCAAACAGTGTTTTGTATCCGGTATGTCTGCCATGGTCACCGACCTGAAGGATCTATGTGAAAAAGAGGAACCGATCTACGTAGGCATCGCTGTCGCATTGGCATGTGTTGCAATGATGATCTTCATGGATAACTGGATTACACCGTTTGTTTTTCTGATAAGCATTGGTATGGCAATCCTGTTAAACATGGGTACCAACTATTTCCTTGGAGAGATCTCCTACCTGACCAAGGCATTATCCGCAGTCTTACAGTTAGCCGTTACCATGGACTACTCCATCTTCCTCTGGCACAGCTACGAAGAGCAGAAGACCATGTACGAGGATAATAAAGAAGCCATGGCAGTGGCAATCAACAATACATTGACCTCTGTAGTGGGAAGTTCCATTACCACTGTGGCAGGATTCATCGCTCTGTGCTTCATGAGCTACACCTTAGGTCTGGATCTTGGCGTGGTTATGGCAAAGGGTGTCATCTTTGGTGTCATAGGCTGTGTCACAACACTGCCTTCCATGATCCTTGTATTGGACAAATTATTACAGAAGACCAGCCACAAATCGCTCCTGCCGGATATGGGCAAGCTTGCCTCCGGTATTACGAAGGTGTTCCCGGTATTCCTGATACTGTTCCTGGTACTGGTGCTTCCTTCTTATCTGTCTTATAAGGCAACTAATAATGAAGTATATTATGATCTCGGTGAGACGCTTCCCGAAGATATGGCCTATGTAATAGCTAACAGTAAGCTGCAGGAGGACTTCGATGTGGGAGCCACTCATATGGTACTGGTAAGCTCCGACGTTTCTGACACTGACGTACGTGCCATGATCCATGAGATGGAAAACGTAGACGGTGTGAAATATGCCCTGGGACTGGAATCTGTCGTAGGACCAATGGTACCGGAGGAAATGCTCCCGGAATCCGTCGTAAATACCTTGAAAAGTGATGACTGGGAGCTGCTCTTAATTAATTCTGAATATAAGACCGCCACCGACGAAGTCAACGCACAGATCAATGAGCTTAATACTATTTTGAAAAAATACGATTCTAAGGGCATGCTGATTGGTGAGGCTCCCTGTACCAAGGATCTGATTGAGACCACCGATCAGGACTTCAAGGTCGTAAATGCTGTCTCCATAGTGGCAATCTTCGTTATCATCGCTCTGGTGGAGAAAAGCATCACCCTGCCTCTGATCCTGGTAGCAGTGATCGAGCTGTCCATTTTCATCAACCTGGGGCTTGCTCACCTGACAGGAACGTCACTTCCCTTCATCGCACCGATCTGTATCAGTACGATCCAGCTGGGTGCCACGGTCGATTATGCAATCCTGATGACTACCAGGTACAAACAGGAGCGATTTGAAGGAAAAGAAAAACGAGAGGCTATTACCAATGCACTGAAGGTATCCATTCCTTCGATTATCGTCAGTGCCATGGGACTGTTCTCCGCTACCTTCGGTGTTGCCCTGTATTCCGATGTGGATATTATCAGTTCCCTCTGCGACCTGATGGCAAGAGGCGCTATTGTAAGTATGTTCGCCGTGATCCTGTTCCTGCCAGCCATGTTCATGCTGTTCGACAAAATCATCTGTGTGACCAGCATCGGCTTCCGGAACAAGGAAAAAGCTACAGATACTTCTAACTCTTGGAAAGAAAGGACGGTATAAAAGTATGATAAATATGAAAAAACAAGTCTGGAGAGCCGGTGCCCTGTGTCTGGCAGGAGTGGTAGCATTAAGCGTCACCGGAGTCTCTGTATACGCTAAAACCTCTGAAAAAAAAGAAACCGAACTCAAGGAACAGATTCAGGACGCCGTTGGCGATATCTGGAAATCAGATGATACCACCGCAGACTCCATTGATGAGACTGTGTATGTGATCCTGGATGCTGACGGCAGCCAGAAGAAAATATACGTCAGCGACTGGCTGAAGAATCAGGGAGAAAAGGATTCCTACACGCAGACCACTTCCGACAAGGAGGCTCCCATCTCTGTGAAAATCACTTATACTCTGGATGGCAAGGAGATCTCTCCTGTAGAGCTGAACGGTAAAAGTGGTCATGTAACAATCCGGTACGATTACACCAACAATGTGTATGAAACTCGCGAGATTGCCGGGAAAGATGAAAAAATCTACGTTCCCTTTGCCGTAATGACCGGCATGATTGTAGACAATGATGTATTCAGCAATATCCAGATATCCTCCGGAAAGGTCATCAACGACGGTAATCGCAGTGTTGTCACCGGTATCGTCTTCCCCGGGCTGGGCACCAACCTGAATATGGAAGAAGATCTGGATGATTATCTGGAGATTGAGGCAGATGCCACGGATTTCACCCTGAATGAGTCCTACTGCATCGCCACCAACTCTGTTTTCTCCCATTTGGATCTGAGTAACATGAATGACCTTGACGATCTGAAGGATGCCATGAACGATCTGGATGACGCTACAATGCAGCTGATGGACGGTTCCTCTGAGCTCTATGACGGCGTATGTGAGCTCTATGATAAGTCCGGAGACTTGACGGATGGTGTGAAAAAGCTGGCTGATGGTTCTGCGGATTTACGCGACGGGGCTTATCAGTTAGCTGACGGTACTGTTACTTTACGGGACGGTGTCGGTGCCATTAAAAGCGGTGCCGAATCTCTGCAGTCAGGTGCAAAATCCCTGCAGTCAGGTGCCGCAGAGCTCAGTACCGGTCTGAATACCCTGAATTCGAGCAGTGCAACACTGAATGCCGGTGCAGCACAAGTGTTTGATACACTGATCAATACTGTGAACAGTAACGACGGTGTGAAAATGCTGATACAGCAGGGACTTATGAGTTCTCTGACAAAAGACAATTATTCTACAGAAATGACAAATGCAATCAATACGCTGACTTATCTTTCAAACGATGAGACTGCAACGCGTGCACTTGTCCTCAAAGCTAAAAATTTAACCGAAGAAGCCTATCAAAATATGAAAAATGCTTCTACCGCTACGGGTTCTTCCTCATCCGGAAGTTCAACAGACAGCACCGACGAGAATGTTCCTTCTCCTACTCCCTCCGAGAGTTCACCGGAAGACGGTGCTGAGAAGGAGAATAATTCCTCTGTTACTCCCTCTGAGGCTCCTGCGGAAAACAATGCTGAGAATGATAATAATTCTTCTGTTACTCCTTCTGACACTCCTGCAGAAAACACTA
>CAVJMX010000072.1:0-14997 GCA_963650795.1 Bacteroidales bacterium H4 | reverse complement strand
TTGTTTTTAACCATTAGCCATCACCTCCAACACAATTCGATTGCACAAATAAGATAATTCATTTTATCATTTTTGCCGTTTAATTTCAATCAAAAAAGACACTCAAGCCTTACGACCTGAGTGCCTCTGTCTCTCTTCTTTATTCTGCTTTTATCTCTGTTCCATCCTTGAATACCACTGTTACATCTGTCTTGGTTCTCGCCACCAGCTTCTCAACCAGGCTGCCCCAAAGCCCCTCGTCAAATTCGGCAAGCACTCCGTCCTGTTCCTTCAGCACCGTGATGAATCTCCCCCATCTGCTCGTTCCGGGCATCGTTGTCGGAAATCAGGGTGCAGACCTCATCGTAGTCGGCTTTCAGCTTATCGTAGCGTTCTACCAGAGCATCCTTTAATATTTCTTCCTCAACCATTTTATATCTGCCGTATGCATATCTAAGGAACAACAGGCCCAGTACAGGCATACAGTACTGATTTGATGTAAGCTTTGATCCAGCTCTCAGGAGATCCGCAGACTCCCACAGATCTGCTTCCAGCTTCTTAATACTTGCGTTATCCATTTATCCATATCCTCCAAAATTAATTACTTTTATTCTGTTCAAGCTTTCTGGCCTTACGTGGGTCTATAGGTTTCTCTGTTCCAACCGGGATGAACCACATTCTCCCTTTCTGAATGGCTCCTTCAATTCTGCCTTCTTTGCAATATATTGCTACCCATCTCTGGGATACATTCCACTTTTCTGCGCATTCTGCTGAAGTCAAATATTCCATGTGTTTTCCTCCAAAAATGTGTAAGAACTCCTCTTTCATTATATTCTATTGAGCGAATACTTTCAATTAAATTCTTCTTAGAAACGAACACTTTTTCACCAACTATATTTCATACATTGTTCCGCACTAAAAAAGCACCAGTTTCCTGATGCTTCAAAACCTTCATATGTAATTAATGTAAAAGAACGCTGAAATTAGTAGCCGTTTAGTAACACCGGGCGGCCGTTGAAAAACGCATCACCAACCGCCAACCGGCACAATTGCATTATCTGCAAAAAAATTCAACTTATTCCGTATTTTTTCACAACTTACTCAGATCGTATCCAGCTTGGTGTCCATGGTTTCGGAATACCTACTTTTCTCAAAATTAGCCATTGTCAAAATGTGTTTTTCTACATATAATACGCTAGAACACTTCTTTTACAGTGTTCTAGCAAAAACTCGTTTTCTCTTGACTACGGGTACTTTTCTGTTATAATGAAATCAGAGGATAGCGGCATTGACCAGCTATCGTGGTGATGAAGCAATTGACTGTGTCGGCATGCAGCCAGTTGTGGAGCCTGGCCTTGGGTTATGCGATAACCTCAAACCGAATAGGTTCTTCGGAACTGAACGAAAACGCTTTACAAGGGTCTTGCATATGCAGGGCTCTTTATTTTTTACAAAAGGGATGAATTCATATGGATCTTTTACAGCAGTCTGCCAAAGCTTGGAAAGAAATAATTGAATACTGTTATTTATTCACATATGGCTACAAAAAGCAGCTATATCCTATTAAGCTTACCTTTTCGTTAGAGGATTATCCTCATCTTGCCGGTTTTCAATATATGAAGGATATCTCTTTACCAAACTACTCTTCTGCTAAGATCGCAGACAGAATTCTTGAAGGTAAAATATCTTTCGAAAAGGTGCAGGAAGCTGCGCAATATGAAGAAATGATAAAGCCCCGTTTGGAAGCATTGGTTCATTTGAAAGAGTCCCTTGATCATGAGTTCAATTTATACTCAGATATGCCTCAAATGTATCCTTTCATCACTGGCATCAAGGCTGATTATCTAATATCTAGTCATTTTAGTGTCGATAACTTTATTTTCATCATCAAAGCGAATTCTCAGGATGAATTGAAATGCGATTTTCTTTGTTGCTCAATTTTTGAAAAAGGTGAACGTGATTATGAAACTAATCAACGTCCGAGAACGCTCATGAAAAAAGAGCGAATACATATTCCTACTAATGCCACCTATATTCTTTTAGATCGATTGGCAAAACAAGTAAAAGCAGAAGACACTAATAATAAGATCCAACCTATTCCTAATTCTAACGGAACAGATTGAACCTTTATTTATCTTATTATCGAGGGCAGTCTGGTTAATAAAATTTTCAAAATAGGGGGACAACAGGGGTACAAATCACTTTCCAAGTCTCGCAAATCCTTGATTTTAAGGCATTTCAGACAAAAGTACGGGTTCTGCCGTGGCAGGTAAAATAAATCACCTGATACTCCTTTGCAATATCCGCAAGGAACTTCTTAGCTCCCTTCGTCCGGTTCTCATCCAGATTCACAAAAGGATCATCCAGCATCAGGAACGGTTTCCGCTCTTCATACATGGCTTCCACCAGTGCCATGCGCATGCAGATACCGATCAGATCCCGGTTTCCTAAGCTCATGTAGCCGATCTCTCTGGGCATATTTCCCTCAATGACCTGTAATTTTGTATTGGCATCCATCTGATAATTGTCGCATTCCGTCCCCGTCAGGATCCTATAGTATTTCCGAAATCCCGCCATGACCGGCTCCGTATATCTGGCGGTAAAAGAACTTCTCGCCTCTTCTAACAGTTTCTTCGTCGTTCCCAGCAGCTCGTACTGTTTTAACCGCTCCCCTGTCTCTTCTTCCAGCGTCTTAAGCTCCTCCTGCATGTTCTCCACATTGTCCCAGGATTCCTGCAGACTGGACAGCTGGTCTCTGTAGCTGCGGATCGTCCGGAAGCGTTCCTCCATCTGGGCGGATACTTCCTTCATCTCTTCCGTCAGACTTTCTAAGGATTCCTCGCCCTCCGGAGCCTTCAGTGCTAAGAGTCTGGGCACATCCACTGCTTGCTCAAACGCTTTTAATTCCTGTTCGCATTTCTGGCATTCTGCCAGCGCATTTCGGTAATCTCTCCTAAAGTCCAGCAGCTCTGCCAGCTGTTCCTCGGGTTGCTCCTCCATCAGTATTCCAATCCGATGGAAAAAGCTTTTGATCTTCGCCTGCAGCTGCTCATACTGCTCTGTCTGCTCCCTGCGGCGTCTCTCCCGCTCCTCGCTTTTTTCCTTCTGTCTTGCCGACAGCTCCCGCTGTTCTGCTTCTAATCGTACCAGTTCCGCCCGCAGGTCTTCAATCTCACCGTTCTCCACTGCATCCTCTCCGGGGATTCCCGCCGCTACGAACCACATGGCTCCCAATGCCACGACTCCGAGCGCCACCAGAATCCCTCCGAGTACCGGCTGCTTCAGCACAAAACAGATCACGCCCGCTAAAAGTAACAGGATTCCCGTTACGGCAAACATCGTTTTCCGCTTCCTGCCGGTCTCTCTCTCCCGCAGGATCCTACGCTCTTCCTGCGCCTGCACCGTCTCCAGCGTCTTTAATCTTGCCAGCTTTTCTCTGTACTCCACTTCCTGTTCTTCGTACTGCATTCCGCGGGAGGATTCATTTCCCATCTGCGCGGACAATTCCATGGCTCTGCGGATGCTCTCCGCTTCGCTGCACTGACTCTGACAGTTCCGCAGATCTTCTTCCGTGGGGATCACACCGTTGAATTTCCCCTTGGCATCTTTTAAGATCTGTTCTCTCTCCGCAAGCTTTGTGCGAAGATCCATGTATTTTTCTCTCTTTGCCTGCTGATCTTTATAGACGCCCAGTTCCCGCTGTTTTGCCTGCAGTTCTGCCAGTTCCTCCGCCAGCTTCTCCCGCTCTTCCACTACCGCCTTTTCCCTAGCAGCAATGCTCTGCATGGTATTCTGTATCTCCTGCCCGTTGCGGATCTGGGTCTTCAGTTCCGTGATGCGGTCCTTATCCCGTCTCAGGGATCCGGTCTTACGGGTGGGGGACATAGCATTTAAGAGATCGCCGAGCCTCTTGTCCGCAGTCTCGAAATTATTGATGTCGTCGGTATTCTCCGCCAGATTGCCGATCTTCGCATTGATGCTGTCGGTGACAAAAGTCTCACAGTCATTCTGGGAGATAAATGTCGTCCGCTCAAAGGAACCCGCATCGATCTGAAACAGTGCCTCCCCCAGTTTCTCCGAGAAATCCTCACTGGGCAGATGTGTCACAGGATCCGTGAGTACGAATTCATCCTCCGCTGCCTTGCTGCCGAAGGTTCTGCGGACCGAATACTGTTTCCCATCACTTTCAAACAATAATTCTCCGCCGTAGACACCTTTCTGCCAGGGCGTATATCTCTTCCTCTCATTTTCCAGAGGATCCCTCTTGCCCTCGTTCCGAAAACCGAAGAGCATGACACGTAAGAACGCCGCCAGAGTACTTTTTCCCCAGCCGTTCTCCTCGCAGATGGTATTACATCCTTCTGAAAAATCATAAGTAAAATCACTTAATTTTCCGAAATTCTCTATATGACACCGTATCAGTCTCATGCGTCCAGGATCTCCTCTCCGGCAAGCGCCTGCAATCCGTAATGAATCACCGCTGCCTTATCCTCCTCCGACAGATCCTCTCTGCCCATGACCGTGCGGATGAATTCTCCCTTCAGGGACAGATCCTTTACAAAAGCGGCATAGTCCACCAGGTAAGTCGAGCTGTCCTTGATCTTCACGAAATAAAAGCGGTTCTGGAACTGGTGTAGCAAAAAGTCTGTCTCCTTCTCGCTCTCCACATCGACTTTGCCGGTCAGTTCATATTTTACCAGGCTTCTCTCCGGATAGTCCCCCGCATCGGTCTCTTTTTTCATGCGCTCCAGAATCTCCATCGTAGACATACAGCCGGTAATATCCACGGGAATGGTATAGAGATTCCGGGAAGCAAACGGGACAAAGCGGCTCTCTACGGTGCCTGCTGCCTCATCTACATTCAATAACACAAATCCGTGTTCGCCGCACTCATCAAAACCTCGCCCCTCCAGGCATCCAGGGTAACAATAGATTCCCCGCCCGTCCAGCCGCTCTTTTTTGTAACTGTGGATATGTCCCAGCGCCAGATAGTCGATGCCCTTATTTTTCAAAGCGATCAGCGGAATGGTCTCCGCCTTGTCCTTCGCGCTGTATTCCGATTCCTGCCCATGCAGGGTTACGATATTGATTTCATCCGCATCCAAAGAAAGCGTGTTACAAATGCTTCCGCTGTTCTCCGGATGCAGTTCCACGCCGGTAATACATACCTTTTTACTGAAATGATAGCTTGTCCAGGTGTCGCCAAACAGATGAAGATTCTCCGGGATCTCTGCCAGACCACCGGTGAAGCTCCCTTCATCATGGTTGCCCTGCAGGTAGAAAAAATCGATTCCCGGGTGTCCCAGGATCAGATCCTTTACCACGTTTCTCGCCGTGGCGGATACATTTTTCGTATCGAATAAATCCCCCGCAATGAGAATGGCATCCACCGCATGGGCAGCTCCGTATTCCACCATTTTCCGAAAGGTCGTCAGCAATTCCGTCTTACGCTCTCTCGCCTTTTCTTTTGTAAGATTTGCATTCATCTTGGAATCCAGATGAATGTCTGCGCAATGGATGATTTTCATACTGCCGCCCCCCTTTATCTTATTAAGTTTTATTATAAACGAATCTTTTTTCAGATACAATCATCTGCACCAAAAAAACGTATCGAAAACGGGACTTTAGTACCTCCCGGATCCGATACGTTTTCTGTAAAATTTTCTATAAAAATTTCATTTACGTCTAAGCCTGTAAACTGCCTGCGGCTATGAGTTTACCGGATTTTCTGTCGAATAACAGGATGTCTTCTCCGCCGAACTCAAATTTCACTTCCTGACCGATCTTGTAAGCGGTATTGCCGAAGACCACACCGGTCAGCAGGAAATCACCGATGCGAAGCTTGATAGTAGATTCCATACCGGTGGGCATGGCACCGTAGATCACACCATCCAGTCCCGCGCCATCGTGTAACTGCAGCGCCTCGGGGCGTACACCGATAACGAAATCCTCATTGGTAATGACAGGAGCTTCCTGCAGTGCATAGTCATCTTCGTTCACTCTGGCGATGTGGTACTTGAAGACTTCATCCTTGTTGGATTTCTCCACTGCCTTCTTATCCTGCATTTTTTCTTTGTGGCGGGCTGCCTCATCGGCTTCGTTTCTGTCTCTCTCGGCGAACCATCTCTGCAGATCCAGGGGCTTTTCGGGTACGAACTGTGCCTTTCTGCCGTCCAGGATCGTAAGATCCAACGCCCCGTTTTCGTTCTGTGCTCCTTTGGCTTCGATGAAGTTGATGGAAGGATTGCCGACGAAATCCGCTACGAACAGGTTATTGGGTCTGCCATACACTGCCAGGGGTGCTTCGTACTGCTGCAATACACCGTTATTGATCAGGCAGATCTTCGTTGCCAGAGTCATGGCTTCCATCTGATCGTGCGTTACGTATACGAAAGTACTTCCGGTCTCCACATGCAGACGCTGTAATTCGTATCTCATTTCCAGTCTGAGCTTGGCATCCAGGTTGGACAACGGCTCATCCATGAACAGTACCTGAGGTTCCGGTGCCAAGGTTCTGGCAATCGCAACTCTCTGCTGCTGTCCACCGGATAACTCTGCGGGATAACGGTTCATGAACATTCCGATCTTAACGATACGGGAAACGCGGCGTACTGCCAGGTCAATCTCTTCCTTGGAATATTTTCTGACCTTTGTCTCTACTTCTCCGCCGGACATCACTTCATATTTGTCATTGAGTTCCTGTCCTTTTTCCTTATAACCAGCCAGAATGCTGTCCAGCTTTGCAGTCAGCTCCTGCTTCTTCTGTTTTGCAGCGCTATCCTTATCCGCTGCCTCATGGATCTTGTAATTATACAGCTCCTTTGCGGTATAGATCGATATTGTGTAGTTGTCGATCAGTTTCAAATAGACCATATCCAGGTCTAACTTTCCCTTTTTATCCCGACATTCCTCGATCAGTTTTACCAGTTCTCCGGGATTCTCCAGAGCTTTGATCATGCTCTTTAAAGCTCTGGCTTCTTCATCGATCACCGGAAGTTCTTCCTTGATGTTGCCCAGTCCGAAAGAGATGTTCTGGTACACAGTCATGTTCGGCCACAGTGCGTAATTCTGGAACAGGAAGCCGACTTTTCTCTTATTGGCAGGAACGTTGATACCCGCCTCGCTGTCGAATACCACCCGGTCTCCGATCTTGATCTGACCGCTGGTGGGGGTCTCCAGACCGGCGATCATACGTAAAGTTGTGGTCTTACCACAGCCGGAGGGTCCCAGCAATGTGATAAAGGAATTGTCCTCCATATCCAGACTCAGATCATCTACCGCATAGAATTTACCCCAACGTTTTGTAACATGTGTTAATTT
Source organism: Bacteroidales bacterium H4 (assembly GCA_963650795.1). GTDB lineage: Bacteria > Bacillota > Clostridia > Lachnospirales > Lachnospiraceae > Acetatifactor. Next base: position 7,698 of record CAVJMX010000072.1, on the reverse strand, counting down.
AATTTCCGGCATAGTTATTTACCTCCGATACCTTCGTCCAGGCTGGACCCGGTCAGTTTATTTACCAAAGTGTTAAAGATCAGGATCGTTACGATCAGGATTAGGTTGATGGCGCTGGAGAACGCATACAGTCCCATCTCATCGAAATAATCCAGTGTCGTGGAGAGGATGAAGCCCTGGGTACACAGTAATAAGAACAGGGACAGCTCTCGCAGACAGGTCATGAACGGAAGCATATATCCGTTGATGATGGATGACTTCTGGATCGGAATGATGATCCGAAGCATTCTCTTGTACCAGGGGATATCCTGGATGATCGCCGCTTCCTCGATCTCTCCCGACAGCTGCAGCATGGAGTTCAAAGCACTTCTGCTGGCGAAGGGAATGTACTTGATCACACCTGCGATGATTAGCAGCGTATAGGTGTTGAACAGGTTGATCTTGTCATTGGAGAACAGGATGAAGAAGGCTGCGCCAACTGCCAGGGACGGCATCAGGTACGGCAGGAATGCCACACCGTTGACGTAATTCGCCCATTTGCTTCTCCGGTTCTTGGATACTGCATAGCCGATCAGTGTACCGATGGTACCTGCGATCAGGGCACAGCAGACAGCGACTAACATCGTTCCCTTAAATGCTCTCCAGATCAACGGATTGTGGAGAATACCGGGCTGTCCGTACAGAGCACCGGCACCGTTGTTATCCGTCAGCCACCACTTGGTGGTCAGAGCATTTGTGTCCATGGTGTACAGGAAACTGTAATCTCCCGGATTCGGAAGGAACGTCTCCAGTGCGAAGGACAGGATCGGGAAAATACTGGTGAAGAAGGTGATGACGATCAGGATGACCGCGATCAGATATTTTCCGACCTTTCCTAAGTTGATCTTAGAGATCTGTCCGGATTTACCGGTAACAGTGGTGTAATTCTTACGGCTCTTTAAACTCATCTGGTTCATTAACAGGATCGCCACGCCGAAGATCATCATGATAATGGCAAGGATACTGGCTTCACCGGTATACTTGGAGTTCATGGAGATGTACTTGGTGGACAGGGTGGTCAGTCCTAAGTAATGAGGTACGGGATAACTTCCCATAGCGCTTCCGAATACCAGCAGGATCGTGGAAAGGATCGCCGGCTTTACCATAGGTAAGGTAATGCGGAACATGGTCTTCCACTTCGGGGTATCCAGGATCGTCGCCGCTTCTTCCAGGTTTGCATCCATGTTGCGGAAAATACCGCCGATCAGAATGTAAGCGAAAGGAGCGTAATGCAGTCCCAGCACTACCGCACTGGGGAAGAGTCCCAGGCACCACCATTTCGGCATCGTAATATTAAAAAGGGATGCCAGCAGACCATTGGAGGTTCCGGTGACTGCGTTACTGTTGAAAACATTCTGCCATACCACTGCCAGTGTCCACTGGGGCATGATATAGGGGAAAATAAAAATGGAGCTCAAATATTTTTTACATTTTAAATTGGTTCTTGTAATTAAGAATGCGAACACCCCACCGAACAGAATCGAGATCAGGCAGGTGAATACTGCCAGAAGTACGGTATTTAACAGCGGTGTCCACAGATTCGTTCTCGCCAGTTTACTGGTGAACAGATCCACATAGTTGGCAACGGAATATCCGCTTGCTTTTCCGGTAAGATGTGCATCGATGGTGCCCGGATGAATCTTGAAGGTATCCTCAACGATAGCCACGATCGGTGCCACTGTGGTAAAGGTAAGTACGATACCAAACAGAAGCAGAATGATATTTTGTGGCTTGGAGAAGTACGTCTTGATCTTATTCAGAACAATCACCATCTTGCTTGTTTTTTTTGCGGCACTCTGATTCATGGTTAACCTCTCTTCCCAATACAAGCTTTTTTGTCCTGTAGTGCATTTCCGCGGAGGGAAAATATTTTCACCTCCGCGGGAATGTTTTTAATGATTCTACATCAGTTTGTTTCTATCACTCAGCCGTGTACTTCGGTAACAGTTCGATCCAGCTTCCTACAGTGAAGGATACGGATGCGCAGTACTCAGGATCTTCCAGTACCAGTTCGCCATCGGTAGACCACCAGTCGAAGCCTCTGTCGTTCTTGCTTTCGAATACGACATTGCCGTTCTCATCGTTGCCGCCGGTGCTGTGCTGATAGGTAGCTTCGATTGCTTTTGCTACTTCGGGGTTAGCGGAGTAACCACCCATGTCTTTGCCCCATGCGCTGAAACCGTCTTCGGTACAGGTCATGTATGCGATGAAAGCACATGCGGTCCAAGGCAGCGGGCTGTTGTCGGTAACGAACAGATAATGGCAGTAACCATAGCCGCCGATTCCTTTATAACCATCCTGGTAAGCGGCAACCTTGATGTTGTTCACGGATACGCCTGCGGATTCCTCCACGGAACGCAGCTTACTGTATACTAACAGTCCGCACTGATCGGTAGCAGAATCGGATACCAGTGTATTACAGATAGGGCCATCATCGGTCTGTGCATTGTAGCTGCCTACCCAAAGCTTGATCCATGCCAGAGCATATTTGCCGTCAGCGCCTAAACCTAAATCACTTGCTTCGGACTCCATCTCGTCGATGGTGGGCTGGAAGTAGGCCTGCTCGTCAGCGGGTAATGCATTGAAAGCATCCTTTAACATAGCTGCGTATTTATCTTCGGTCAGCATGTACAGGAAGTTCTTACCTACAACCTCGGAATCAATATCCATAAACAGTGCGTGGGTATCTTCTCCTACGAAGTCCCAGCAGTTGTCATATACTTTGTCGCCGGTGCAGTTGTACTCAAATACCTTGTTCAGTGTCTGCAGTGCCAGATAACCGTCCACCGCATCGGGTGTGGTTCCGTTGGCTTCTGCCCACTCCTTGGGAATGAAAGTATCCAGTATTCCGGTCTGTGTCATCTTGGATTCGATCTGATTACCATCCTGGATCAGAGTCATTGCGAAGGTTCCTTCCGGCTTCAGGGAATCTGCGGTCAGCTGCTCGAAGATCTTATTGTTCTTGGGCTGCTGCCAGTCGAATTCCATGCTGTAAGAAGGATCGATAGACTGCAGATACTCGATGAACAGGGGAAGTGCTGCTTTACCACGGCTGGAGTTACCTACACCGTAGAAGGTCTTGCCGTTGGATTCCTCAATTGCCTTCTGTGCCAGTTCTTCCAGGGTCATGCCTTCTGCCTGCTTAATGATCTGCTGTGTTGCTGTAAGATTTGCGTCGTCGGTCACCTCCGGTGTCTTGCTCTCTGCCACCGTCTCGGTTCCGGCTGTCTGTGTGTTGTCTGCGCTTCCTGTTGCCTGATTCTGTGTCTCGCTGCCGCATCCGGCTAACATACCAACGCTCAGTGCACAGACCATCAGTAACGATACTACTCTTTTCTTCATATGCTGTCCTCCCTTGAAACATATATTTTGTATAACCCTTCATGATTCCCATACTTGGAATGGTGTTTACCACTTCCGTTCTGATGTCTCTATTATACGTTGAGAGTTCAGCAATTTGTATAAGGTAAAACTGTTATTATTTTAATATTTCTGATATTATGTATAACTTTTCTGTTGTTTTTCTGTTTTGTTTGTGCAGTTTTGCATTTTTACATGCTTCTGTCCTGATATTCCGAGGGAGTGATACCGACAATCCGCTTAAAACTGCTGGAAAAATGTGCAACATCACGATAGCCCACCTGTTCCGCCACCTCATAGACTTTGTTCCGGCAATCACTTAACAGCTTCATGGCTGTACGCATCCGCACTCTGGTAATATAGGACGCTACCGTATAATCCGTCTCCTTTTTAAAGGTGTGGCTTAAATGTCCCTCACTGATCCCCAGGTGCTCTGCAATCTCTGCCACGCACAGCTCCGGATCCCCATAATGTCCCGTAATATAATCCACTGCAGCCATGACATATTTGCTCTTGTCCCCTTTGGAAAGTACCAGCTCCGGGAGCTGCTCCTCATTTCCTGCCTCTTCCCGTTCCTGGGATTTCTTACGTTTCACCAGGGCATTTTTCACTGCCTGTTCCAATTCTCCATCCCCGAAAGGCTTTAACAGATAGTCACTTGCCAACAATTTCAGGGCACTTTGGGCATAAGAAAATTCACTGTAGGCAGTCAAAAAGATCACACTGACATCATTGTCCTCCGCCCGCAGCTCCTTCAGCATCTCAATGCCATCCATTTTGGGCATACGGATATCACAGATCAGCAGATCCGGATGGTATTTCCGCACGGCTTCCAGACCTTCCATTCCATTCCCGGCTTCCGCGACTACCACGCAATTTAGTGCCTGCCAGTCTGTCTCCATCACGATGCCTCTGCGCACCAGTGTCTCATCATCGATTACGATTACTTTATACATAGCCCCATTCCTTCCGTTTTCTTTTCCTGCGTATCAGGCTTCGCCGTATCTCACCGGCAGCCGCAGTGTCACCTTCGTACCGTGAGTCTCCTTCTCCCCGAGACGCTCTATATGAATGCCGTATTCTTCCCCGTAAGTCAGCCGGATGATGGTGTCCACGTTGGAGACGCCGATATGTCCCACCAGCAGTTCCTGTCGTCTGTGGTTGATAGCATCCATCCGTTCCTCGGATACACCGCAGCCATCATCCGTCACCTCGATACAGAGAACATCGTCCTTCTCCGAGATTTGTACCCGGATATTTCCCTCTTCACTCTCTTTTAATCCATGCAGTACGGAATTCTCCACGATAGGCTGTATGATCAGTTTCGGGATCACACAATCTTCCAGTCCCTCTTCCATCTCTACGGAATAGGAGAATTTATCGTTGAACCGTATCTTCTGAATGTCCACATAGCAGTTCACCAGTTCCATCTCCTCCTTCAGATAAATAAACTGACGCTTGGAAATGCTGGTACGCAATATCTTTGCAAGTCCTGCCGCCATAGTGGCGATCTCCGGAATATGATTCGCCTTTGCCACCCATTTCATGGTGTCCAGCGTATTATACAGGAAGTGGGGATTTAACTGCGCCTGCATCATGGCAATGTGGGAGGCATTGAGTTCCTTCTGCTTCTCCACTTTATCCTGTACGCTCTGTTCCAGCTCATTTGCCATGATATTAAAGTTCCGGGACATCTGCCCCAGCTCGTCCTCTCGGTCGGAAGCGATTCTGACAGTAAGGTCTCCCTCCTGCAACGTACGCATGGCGGTATTCATCCGCTCGATAGGACGGGTCATGCTGCGTCCCACCGACGAAGCCACGATCACGCACAGAATCACGCTGATGGTCAGCATAACCGTAAGCACGCTGTACATGGAGCTTAAGACTTCTGTCGAAAACACGCTTGGACAGGGCATTACCGTATACAGTCCGCTATCCCCCAGAGGCTGGATCAGCAGTTCTCCGGCGCGATAGACTCCTAAGAGCTTATGTCCGTCCATGAGTTCTTCGCGGATCTGCTCTGCCTGCAGGCTGCCGCTGTCATAGATCGTCCGCCAGTAGGGATCCAGGATCGCTACCTCCGCCTTACTGTTGCCTCTGTCATGGATCACTTTTTCAAAATTTGCCGCCCGCATACTGATCACAATATAACCTTCCAGGGTATCGTCTTTCCCCAGAAGTTTCCCTGCTGCGTACATCAGAACGCCGGAATCATTGTTCTCTGCCCGGCGCAGTACCAGTGTCTCTTCGCTGTCTGTCACGGCTTTCAGGATTCCCCAGTACACCGGCAGATCCGTTCTGGCATTGCCCTGTGCTGTGGTGTAGATACAGGTCCCGTTTTTATCATACAGGTCAAACTGGGCATATTCTCTGTAATCCGACACTTCCCGGTAGAACTGCAGATAGATCTTACTCCTGGACCAGGAATCCTCTTCCCCGATCTGCCCTACGATCCGGCTGTTGGCATTGATGTTGTCCACTACTGTCTCAAAATCCTGAAACAACGCAAGTACTCCGGCATCGATCTGTTCTGCCTGCTCCGTCACCTTTTTCTCATAATCACTGTTGATCTTGGTCTCCATCGTCTGAATCAGGGACACGCCGAAAAAAAGTAACGGCAGCAATGCCACCACCGCAAAGCAGACCAGCAGTTGTCTGTGAAATGACTTTCTAATCCACTTTCTCATCCGTTCTCCTCTGCAATTCTTCCCAGGTGCTTAAGATCGTCTCTTTTTCCTCGGAAGCCCAATGAATATCATAGTCAATGGTCTTTAATTTCTTTTCCTCCTGCACCGCATACTCTTCCATGTCATTCCGAACGGTTCTGCGGAAAAATGCCTCTTCCACCAGTCTCTGGGCATCACGGCTTACGGTAAATTCCAGAAATGCCTTTGCATTTTCCATATGCTTTGCGCCCTTAACGATTGCAGTGGCATCCGGTATGGCACTGGTACCATCCGTGGGATAGATCACGGTAATGTCCGCACCTTCCAGGATCTTCTGTCTCGCCATGCCTTCCGTGGTGATACCTACCAGTCTGGTACCGGTATTGACATCCTCTAACACTGCGGTCGAGGACGTCGACAGATTGCCATCCAGCGCATTACTGAAAGCTGTCAGCGTCGTCTCCTCATCCTGATCCGATATCTGCAGCATGGTACAGAGCGCAGTGTAGCTGCTGCCGGATTTCGTAGGATCCGCGAAAGCGATCTTGCCCTTCCAGCGGTCGGTCTGCAGTTCTGCCCAGGTCCTGGCTGCCGCTACGGGATAGACCAGCTTGTTATTGTAAATAAATACTGTGGGCAGCACGGAAAACGGGGTGTAGACATCTCCCTCCGCCCGATACTGTTCTGCGATATTGTCGATCTCACTGACTGTGTAAGGCTCCAGGTATTCCCTGCATTCCTCAAAGTTCTCGATGCCGCCTCCAAACATGACATCAAATGTACCGGGAGCATCCTGCTGCAATTCCTCAAAGAGGGCTAACGTATCTCCTGCTTTCAGTTCTACAAAGATACCGGTGCGCTCCTCAAATTCTTTGATGATCGGCTCGTATACGTCTTCTTTGTGCGCGGTGTATACGATCAGTTTCCTGTCCTCCGGAATCTGGTAGACCGTCTCCTCAGACTTACTGCAGCCGGTAAGCAGCAATATTGCTGCCGCTGCTGTGGACAGAATTCTCATGATATTTTTATTATTTGTCATACGTTTCCCTCTGATTCTGTCTTAACAGGCTCTGCATCCGGTCGTACTGCACATACATTTTCTGCACTTCATTTTCCAATATGTAGTAATGACGGATGTACGGGATCAGCAGGATCAGTATCACCACCGGAAGTAGTAAAGTGAACAGACTGCCTGCAATCACGCTTAAGACGATCGCCAGCATCTCCAACAGTGCAAAAGTCACCGTAACAATCAGATGGATCAGGCGCTCATGTTGGAAAAATCCCACCTGCACCAGGTGCTCCGTAAGTTTCTCCCGGATCCGTTCCTGCGTAATTTGTTCTGCACTACCTTCGTTCTCCATCTGCGCCAGCCACTCATCGATCTGTTTTCGATATTGTAAAATCCGCTGCTCCATGGTGTACCCCACCTTTCGATCTTTCGATACTTGTATTACTCCATCATACTCATCTTTCCACCGTTCGTCAATGTGACCCGGGAACTAAAAAATCGTCTCTATGCAAAAGCGTAAGGCAAATGCATAAAGACGATTTCTAATTCCGGGCATAAAAATGGGGCCTATAGGGCTCGAACCTATGACCCTCTGCTTGTAAGGCAGATGCTCTCCCAGCT
>CAVJMX010000071.1:0-15181 GCA_963650795.1 Bacteroidales bacterium H4 | reverse complement strand
AGTTCAATGCCAGAGTTTTGCTGGCATGATCACTCAAGATTCCGAGAGATCATTCATTCCGTTGTTTTCTCCGGGCTTATTTTTCTTTCTATATATATTCTGTTTTTACGAGATCATTCAGGATGCCGGTAAAAAATCCGGAATCTGTTCGGCGATCTCTCGGATCCCGAACAGATATCCGCACCCCTTTTCCAGTTGTCCTGCGGAAGCATTTAACAGTGTCACAAGCAGGTGTAACTGATGCTCTCCATAGTTTAAGTCATACGTGTACTCCCCGGTGTCGTTTGCGGAAGCTGTCCGGTCTTTCGCTTCGATTTTTGCTTCTATTTCGGCATCCTTATCCCACAGGATCTGCGTATTGGCATTCGTCTGCATCTCGCCTTCTATTTCCGTATAATCCCCGGAATTATCCTCCTGCAGATACGACTGCATATAATCCGTAATAAAATAATAAGGGGCATCCGCACCGATGTCATCCCAGGTGACGGTTTCCGTCTCATTTTCCAGTACGACCTTCATGGCATAGAGGGTCGCGGTCTCGGAATCCACAATGCACTCTATGCTGACACCGGTATCCTCCGGATCCTGCTGTCTCACGCAAATATCGTATGCCATGATTGCCACGCCATCCGTCAGCTTCTCATCATATAAAATATATCTTTTGATGGATATGTGATCCATATCCAGGTATTTGTAAAAAAAATCTTCCGGAATCATTCCCATATCCTGAAAAATATAATTCCATTCCGTACTTAAAATATATTTATCCAAAAGATCATAGATCTCCCCGTCCGTTGTTGCTTCATAGTCCTGCTCCGAGGCATAGTACTGTTTCCCTGCGGCGATCCCGTCTGCCAGATTCTGAAGCCGCTTCACGGTATCCATCTCATAGTCTTCCTTCCAGACTGTATAGTCTGTTCCGGCGTTCGTTACGCTGACTGACCGAGTCAATCTGTTTTTATCCTGTAATCGCAGCAATAAGTCCGGTCCCACAAAAGCAAAAACAATTAGCAGGAGCAGTCCAACAATACACAATAGTAAATTCCGGTTACCTGCTTTCTCATGTTTTTTCATCATTTACTTGCTTCCCTTGTCTCTTAATTTTATTTTCTCATTTTTCTGTATTTTTTCTGGAAAATACAACCGCATTACCGTACCCTCTCCCAGTTTGCTGTCGATCTTTAAATCTCCCTGATGCAATGTGATGATCTTCTGACAGAGAGCCATTCCGATGCCGGCACCGCCTTCCTTACGGGATCTAGACTTATCTACCATGTAAAAAGCTTCCGTGATCCGGGCGATTTCTTCCTTGGGGATCCCTCTGCCGTTGTCCACGACCTTGATCTCATATCCCTCCGGAAGCTTTCTTCCCTTCATGAGGATAAAGCCGTCCTTCTCCACCGCCTTTACCGCATTATCCAGCAAATTATACAGCAGGGACAATAGCAAATCCCGGTCGCCCCAGATCACCCCTTTTTCCAGGTCGATCTTTCCACGGATTCCTTTGCGTTCAAAAGGGATCCGCATAGTCTCCCGGATATTTTCTTCCAGCTCTAAAGTCGATATCTTTTTAAATTCCATTTCCTGTCTGTCCATTCCCACCAGTTCCAGCAATTTGTGTGACAGACTCTCCAGCCGTTTTCCTTGACTGAAAATATAATAAGCTGCCTCGCCCCGCTCCTGCTCCGTCAGTTCATAGGAATTCAACATATCCGCATAGCCGATGATGGAGGTAAGAGGCGTTTTTAATTCATGGGCAAATGCCGCCGTGAAGTCTTCTTTCTGTTTTGCCTCCAGCTCTTTTTCTTCCATCTGCCGCACCAGCCGGTCCGTCATCCGGTTAAAGCTTTGGGACAGTTCCCCGATTTCATCTGTCCCCTGATACGTGGCTCTTTTCTCCAGATTCCCTTCGGCAATCCTACCCGCCGTGCGGTTCAGCTGCTCGATGGGACGGGTCAGATATCTGGACAGCAAAAATACTGCCAGACCTCCGATTAAAGTTAAGCCTGCCAGTGCCACCATATATTGCTTCATCATATTGTTTCGTTCTTCGTAAATACTGCTCAGATCCTTAAGGATCCCCAGATATACCGTGCCGCTGTCCGCTCCCGGCTGGTCGACGATAATACTGAACAGGTAATAGCCTGTTCCTGCCTTTCGGACGCCGTAGACCTGATTCGCCCCGGACTCCATATTCTGAATCATTTCTTCCGCAAGCTGTCTGATCTCCTCCTGTGGCAGCCCCAGTGTACCGGTCAGTGTAAACTGCCCGTCCGGTTCCAGGATCATGCATTCCGTTCCGCTCTGTGCGGTCATGCGCTCCGCAGCACTGTTCCCCGCCTGTATCCCGGCCAGTTCCGCTCCGTATTTTTCCATGTTCTGGTAGACCATATCGTAGATCGTCTGGAACAGAAGATTTTCCTGCCTGCCCTGTTCCGTCTCCCGTGCTAACATCCGGTCAAAATAGGAAGACAGCATAAAACTGCCGAACAGCATAAATATCGCTGTCAGAAGTGCTGTCACGGAAAAAAATAATTTATGTGCGAACTTCATTCAACCGATACCCCACTTTATACACTGCTACGATAACGTCTTCCCAGTGCAGCTTTTTCTTCAGCCGCTGCACATGCAGATCCACCGTCCGGCTCTGCCCCATATATTCGCCGCCCCATACCGTCTCATATATGGTCTCCCGGTACAATGCCCTGTTTTTATTTCTCGCAAACAATAACAACAGATCAAATTCCTTCGGCGTCAGATAGATCTCTTCCCCATCCAGCGTCACCCGGTGGGACGCCGTGTCGATGGTCACGTTGCAGACAGTTAACAGTGTCTCCGTCTTATGATATCTGCGCAGCACCGCCTCTACCCGTGCCAAAAGTTCCACAATTTCAAAAGGCTTGGGCAGATAGTCGTCCGCTCCCATCCGGAGTCCTTTTACCTTGTGTTCCGTGGAACCAAGCGCCGTCAGGAAGATTACCGGAAGCTCGCAGGCTTTCGCATAATCCATCAGCTCATAGCCGTTGATCCCCGGCAGCATGATGTCCAACAGTGCCAGATCATATTTCTCCCGTTCCATGAGATCTGCCGCGGTCTGTCCGTCCGGTGCCCAGGTACATGCATAGCCTGCCCTTGTCAGGTTGATCCGGATCAGGTTCGCAATCGGTTCTTCATCTTCCGCAATTAATATTTTAAACATTTCTTCCGCCCCTCATTTTTGGTATTTTTCTATGATAAACCCTTTTTGTATCCATTTTGTATCATCTTTACGCCGCACTCTTTTTTTCTCTGTTCATACCATAATAACAAACCTGTTTTAAGAAAGGATTGCCGATTGCTATGAAGGATTATTCTTTTGAGGAACCATTTGAAAAATATCCTCTTGCCATGGCTTATGTTCCCTGGCAGCGTTTCACCAAAATGTATGAAAATCTGGAAAAAGGCTACCAGGCGGGAACTATTTTCCCCGAACTCAATAAACCTTTTACGGGAAGGAGATGTGTGAAATGAACAGCGAAGCCAAAATGCTGCATGACATCGGAATCGCCGATTTCGTTCTGACCGATCTGATGCTGTATCTGGATACGCATCCAACGGATCGGAATGCCATGGAATATTTCAACCACTACGCACGAATCAAATCACAGATGGAACGGGAATTCTCCAGAGAGTATTATCCCCTGCGTAAAGATCTCGCCGAAAGTAATAATAAATGGCGCTGGGGTGATGCCCCTCTCCCCTGGGAAGGAGGTTGTGACTGATGTGGAGTTATGAAAAAAGATTACAATACCCGGTAAATATCAAAGAGCCCAACGCGAAACTGGCACAGGTCATCATCTCACAGTATGGCGGTCCCGACGGTGAAATGGGCGCCAGCATGCGCTATCTGTCTCAGCGGTATTCCATGCCCTTTAAGGAAGTGGCTGGACTGCTGACGGACATCGGAACCGAAGAACTTTCTCATTTAGAATTAGTAGCCACCATCGTTCACCAGCTGACCCGTGACCTCTCCATGGAGGAGATCGAAAAAAGCGGTTTCGCCAATTACTACGTGGATCATACCATCGGTGTCTGGCCCCAGGCTGCGGGCGGCGTGCCTTTCAATGCCTGTGAGTTCCAGGTAAAGGGGGATGTCATCACCGATCTGCACGAAGATATGGCTGCGGAACAGAAAGCCCGTTCTACCTACGACAATATCCTGCGTCTGATCAAGGAGCCGGATGTCTGCGAACCCATCAAGTTCCTGCGTGCCCGTGAAATCGTCCACTACCAGCGCTTCGGGGAAGCCCTGCGCATTGCACAGGATCATCTGAATTCCAAGAATTTCTATGCCTTCAACCCCGGTTTCGACCGCTGTGATTCCTGCGATAATTAGCCCTGTCATAAAAAGAGAATCCCTCACACAAAGAGGGATTCTCACATCATTATCATCTCTGCATCATTAAATGCCAAGAAAACCTTTTACGGTATCTTTCATTTTGTCCACATCACACTGGGTATCGTGAAGCACCGGTGCGGTACGGATCTCTTCGATGGCATTCGGTACTTTCACCTTGGCAATCTTAGACAATTCATCCACCAGTTCAAAATCACCCATGGCATCATATTTGGTATCAATGGCATCCATCACGCTTCGGGTGAACTTGAAGGGGCTTGCTGTGGAAGCGATCACGGTAGTCTTGTGATCTCCGGTCTCTGCCACATATTTTCCGTATACTGCGGAAGCTACTGCGGTATGGGTATCGATTACATAACCACACTTTTCATACAGGCGGCGGATCTCTGCTGCGGTCTCTGCCTCACTTGCAAAGTTACCGTAGAAATCAGCTAACTGTGCCTTCATATCTTCGGTGATCTCGTATTTGCCATTGCCGGTCAGAGCGCTCATAAGCTCTCTATTCTTGTCCGCATCATTGCCGGCAATACGATAGATCAAACGCTCTAAGTTACTGGAGATCAGAATATCCATGGAAGGTGAGGTGGTCAGCACGAATTCTCTGTTACGGTCATAGGTTCCGGTACGGAAGAAATCATACAACACTTTATTATCATTGGAAGCGCAGATCAGCTTGTCGATGGGCAGTCCCATATTCTTCGCATAAAAAGCTGCCAGAATATTGCCGAAGTTGCCGGTGGGAACTACGACATTGATCTTCTCGCCTTCTGTGATTTTGCCATCCTTTAATAACTGTGCATAAGCATACACATAATAGCAGATCTGAGGTACCAGACGTCCGATATTGATAGAGTTTGCAGAGGAGAACTGGAAGCCCTTCTCGTCCATCTCCTTTGCCAGCTCCTTGTCGGAGAAAATCTTCTTCACTCCGGTCTGGGCATCATCGAAATTACCGTGAATGCCTACTACAAAAGTGTTGGCACCCTTCTGAGTCACCATCTGTTTCTCCTGAATGGGGCTGACACCGTTCTTCGGGTAAAATACGATGATACGGGTCCCCTTCACATCCGCAAAACCAGCCAGTGCTGCCTTACCGGTATCTCCGGATGTTGCTGTCAGGATCACGATCTCGTTCTTAATATTATTCTTACGGGCAGAAGTGATCATCAGGTGAGGTAAAATGGAAAGCGCCATATCCTTGAACGCAATCGTGGAACCATGGAACAATTCCAGATAATATGCATCATCCGCCTTGACCAGTGGAGCGATTTCTTTCGTATCAAACTTGGAATCATAAGCGTTGTTGATACAGTTCTTAAGCTCTTCCTCGGTAAAGTCTGTCAGGAATAATTTCATAACTTCATAAGCCACCTGCTGATAGCTCATTTCAGCCAGTTCTGCAAGACTCTTGTCCAGTGCAGGGATATGATCGGGTACGAACAGACCTCCGTCATCGGATAATCCTTTAAGAATTGCCTGAGATGCGGTTACAGGTGCGCTGTTGCTGCGTGTACTGCGATAAATTACTTCCATTTCCTCTCCTCCGTATCTATAGATATCTATGGATTATGATCCATCTATAATTTCGTAAAAGTATAGCATACTTTAGGCACTGTTGCAAGGTGAATTGATAAAGTATTAAGAATCTTACTCCGCGAAAAACTCATGTCCCCCGTACCGGAATAAAAACTTAAGTTTTTCATCAAACCACCGCATCCTGTCATTGTCTGCATAGTTTCTTGCCGCAAAATACAGTGCGCCGTCCGAGATATCCTCTCCTACCAGGGCACGTCCCACCGCTTCTACCGTCTCCTCACTGACCTCGGCGCGCCCATAGCTTCCGTCATAGACCGGTGAAAACTGTGCCACGCCGTTTTCCCGCTGGAACACGATCTCCCTGATGGTGTCCGGGAATTTCGGGGAATTCAGACGGTTCAGTATCACATTTGCCACCAGCAGTTTCCCCTCCTCATCCTCGCATCCGGCTTCCGCCTCCACGATTTTGAGCAGTACTTCCAGTTCCTCCTGCGACAGCTGGTATTTATTGTTGTTTTGCAGTTCGCTGCAATCCACCACCCGTTGCCCTGAGGAAGTACGGGAAGCGATGCCCATGACAATGCTTTCACGGTCTGCAAGTATTCTCTCCTCTGCCTGCGTCTCTCTGACCGCCTGTTTCAGTGTCTGTCCGATCTCCTCCATCCGACAGAGGCATAAAAGTCCTGACAGGAACAGAAGATTTAGCGTAAGTAGTCCGCTCAAAGCCTTTTTATACATTGCTTAAGTTCGACCCTTTCCTGATTTTTTGACCCTAACTTCATTTTATGCAGCTCGTCCGAAAAATATATCTGTTGTTCCTTCGGGAAAAATGTTACTATAAGAATATGAGTGAGAAAAAACGTGAAAAAGAGCAATTATATAAAGGAGTTTTCCACGCCAAAAAAAAGGACGGAACCGTCTATTACCGCGCTTCTCTGACCCGGAACGGCAAGCACATCAGTCTGGGCAGCTACCCTGACGCCTTACAGGCACATTATGCCTATGAACAGGGACTCCTTCTGTTGTCCGATCCCGCTCTTACCCTGCAGTCCTATGAGGAGACGTCTTCATTGTCTTTTGAAAAATGGGTCTGTCTGATCAATCTGCGGGATAACGGGCTCTACATCGGTAATCCGATCTATCTCGGGCAGCGGCTCTTCTATTACTATCTGTCCCCTCACCATGTACTGAAATTCGACATGGAAGATCTGTTCTATTATTCTTCTCATAAGATCATGTGCCGGGGGAACCATTATTTCGTGGCAGACTACGGTATGCAGCTGACCCTGACTTCCCGTTACGGCATCAAAAGTTACGGAGTTCCCGGTGTGGACTACTGTTTTATCAACGGGGATCCCACAGATTTCCGCCGGGAAAATCTGCAGATTCATAATCTCTATCACGGCGTCCGGAAAACAGCAGCAAAAAACGGACAGTACGTTTATACTGTCCGTATTCATATCCGCGGCAATTATCTTGTGGGGCGCTATGCCACCGATGTGGAAGCCGCCATTGCCTATAATAAAGCCATCGATATCTTACGCAGCAGGGGCGTCACCAACAATTTCACCCCCAACTACGTGGAAGGAATTCCTCCCCGCCGCTATGCCGAGATCTATTCTGCCCTCACCATAGCACCGGGAATTCTGAACTATCCGGCTATTTCTCCGAATAATCAATAAAGCTGATGTCCATATTGGCATAGCCTGCAATACCATCGATTGCCACATCATTGGCGTACTGCCACATGGTAAAGCGATACGGGTAATCCGGGATATCCGTAAGCTGTGACAGCCAGACATCATATGCCGACAGCTTGGACAGGTCGATCTCCTTGATCAGCCATTCCTTATCTCCGTAAAGCAGTGTCTTATATCCCGCAGCAGCTATCGTATCCAAAAATGCTTTCGTGATCTTCGTCTTGTCTGCCCGGCTGACGCTCTCGATTCTCGCCGTATCATTCTCCACAAAGCTCATGTCAAAAGCTACCGGATAGGTGATCTTGTAATCTTTGATATTCTCCAGAACAATATTCGCTTCCTCCACTGCTTCCGCCTCTGTGATCGCCTGGGAAGTAAAATATACCCCGATCTGCAATCCCGCATCGGTGGCTCTCTTGATATTGTCCGTAAAATAATCGTCCAACACGATCTGTCCGCTGCCGTAGCCTCTGGCGCCTACCCGGAGCATCACAAAGTCCACTCCGGCTTTTTTCAGCTTCAGAAAATCCACATAGTCCTGATATTTGGAGATGTCCACTCCCAC
Source organism: Bacteroidales bacterium H4 (assembly GCA_963650795.1). Classification (GTDB taxonomy): domain Bacteria; phylum Bacillota; class Clostridia; order Lachnospirales; family Lachnospiraceae; genus Acetatifactor. The sequence goes on along the minus strand of CAVJMX010000071.1, from coordinate 6,984 downwards.
ATAGGAAGTCAGTTTCCCGTCCTGATAGTACTTCATCAGATCCGACTGGCATACCAGCTTGGTAAAATCATATTCATGTTTCGGAAGATACGGACTGATCAGTACCCATTCTTCCTTACCATCCCGGTTGGTCACCAGCGTATGTTTCCCGTCCGTGGAAGGATCCGTTTCCGCTGTCTCTTTTTTGCCGTCCTGTGCGGAAGGGTCTGCCGAAGGCATCGGCGTTGCCGTCGGTTCCGGAAACTTGTCCCAGAAATCCAGATCCGAAGGAGATAACGTACTTCCGGTGATCAGATCCTGCGTATCCGGATATTTGGTCTGCGAGTCTTTCCCTGTCTGTGATACATTCTCCGTCTGTGCAGAACCGGTATTTGGTTGGTGGGAGGTGGGTCTCCTGTTCATGATCAGTACCACTGCCAGAATCACCGCCACGAAAATTGTGACTGCCACAATGGCACTGATCACCGTAGGTGTCAGTCCGCCTCCGTGATCTTCATAATCGTCCGGAAGACGCATAGTTTTTCTCCTTTATGCCTTCTTTTATGTTTTTTATGCCTTTACGATACATTTCTTCGGACATTTCTCCATGCAGGCACCGCAGCCCACACATTTCTCCGGATCAATGATTGCATGGAAATTTTCTACCTTCACCGCATCGTGCTGGCAGTTCTTCACGCAGATACCGCAGCCCACGCAGCCGGTAGTGCAGGCTTTCATGGTCACGGGGCCTTTGTCCGTGGAGCTGCACGCCACCTGTACCGTATTGGAGTACGGGCGCAGGCTGATCAGATGTTTGGGGCATACCTCCACACATTTGCCGCAGGCTTTACATTTTTCCTTATCTACCACTGCCACACCGTTCTCTACGTGAATGGCATCGAAAGGACAGACCTGTGCGCAGGTTCCGAAGCCCAGACAACCACTGTTGCAGGATTTCGGTCCGCCACCGGGAACAAAGCTCATCATACGGCAGTCTTTGATGCCGTAATAATCGTAATCGGTCTTCGTCCGGTCACAATCTCCCTGGCAGTGAACATACGCCGCCTTGCGTTCGGTGCTTTCCGCCTCCACGCCCATAATGGCGGCGATTTTTTTGCCGACTTCTTCTCCGCCTACGGGACAGGTATTTACCGCAGCCTCTCCTTTAGCAATGGCAGCTGCCAGACCGGAACATCCGGCGAACCCACAGCCACCGCAGTTATTCCCGGGAAGGGCAGCAAGTACTGCCTCTTCCTTTTCATCTACTTCTACTTTGAATTTAATACCGGCGACGCCAAGGAACAGTCCCACAAAGATGCCGACGATTCCGACACAAGCCGCAGCAATCAGAATTCCTGTTATACTCATCTTTAAGTTACTCCCTTCCTAAATCAGACCGGAGAATCCGCAGAAAGCGATAGCCATCAGTCCTGCGGTCAGCAGCACCATGGGCATCCCCTTGAAGGATTCCGGAACTTCATTGTATTCCATCTTCTCACGCAGTCCCGCCAGGATCACGATGGCAATGGTAAAGCCAAGCGCCGTAGCGAAACCGTTCACGATACCTGTTAAGATACCGTATTCCTTTTGTACGTTGGTAATGGCAACACCTAAGACCGCACAGTTGGTGGTGATCAGGGGAAGGTATACACCTAATGCCTGATACAGAGAAGGCATTGCCTTTTTTAAGAACATTTCCACGAACTGTACCAGTGCCGCGATCACAAGGATGAATACAATGGTCTCCAGGTACTCAATATGTAACGGCTGTAAAATAAATTTATAGATCACACCCGCTACCGCACTGGCAAGGGTAATGACGAAGATAACCGCCGTTCCCATGCCTGCCGCTGTCTTGATCTTACGGGATACCCCTAAGAACGGGCACAGTCCCATGAACTGGCTCAATACGATATTGCTGACGATGGAGGAACTGATCAGTAACAGAAGCATATCTTTTACACTATCCATTTATTTGTCCTCCTTATCCAAGTCTATAGTCTCAAGATCATCCGTTGCAGCCTTGGGGTTTGCTGCCGCCTTTGCCGCGTCCTTCACGGCATCTTCTGTGGTCCCGGTATTGTCATAGAACCGCTCTGAGCAGCCGCTCTCGCCGCAGTGGAGACAGTCATGTCCGCAGCCGGACTGGATCTTCTCGTAATCCTTGCCTGCCAGTTTTCTCTTATTCTTCACATAGTTCTGCAGAGCCGTCAGCACTGCCAGTACGAAGAACGCACCGGGTGCCAGCCCGAAAATATTGATCGTCACATAGGAATCCGGCATGATCTGGAATCCGAAGATGGAACCGGCTGCCAGGATCTCTCTCACTGCTCCGATACAGGTCAGCGCCAGGGAGAAGCCCAGTCCCATGCCCAGTCCATCAAATAATGACGGGATGGGAGGATTGGAATATGCATAACTCTCCGCTCTTCCTAAGATGATACAGTTTACTACGATCAGAGGAATGTACACGCCCAGTGCATCGTTCAGTGACGGCAGATATGCCTGCAACAGCAGCTGTACTGCTGTTACGAAAGATGCAATAATGACGATAAACGCAGGAATTCTCACCCTGCTGGGGATCACCTTCCTTAGCAGGGAAATGATCAGGTTACTCATGGTAAGTACCACGGCAGTGGTCAGACCCATGCCCAGTCCGTTCATGGCGGAGGTGGTTACCGCCAGTGTGGGACACATTCCAAGCATCAGTACAAAGGTAGGATTTTCTTTGATAATACCGTTATAAAGTCTCTCACCCACTTTATTCATTGCCAGCACCTCCCTGTACATAATCGTTAAATGCCAGAAGGCTTCCGTTGACAGCGTTGGTCACTGCCTTTGTGGTGATGGTAGCGCCACTGATGGCATCGATCTCACTGTCGGAGGTGGATCCGGTCTTCGTGTAGGCAAAACTCTTTACGTTCTTATTATGGAACTGAGGTACCAGCACATCTCCTGCTTTCATGCCAAGACCCGGAGTCTCGGAGATACTTAAAATCGAAATATCATTGACCGTACCGTCCAGACGGATTCCCACATACAAAACGATATTTCCACCGTAGCCCTCGGAGGAAGTGGTCTGAATCACATAGCCTAACTGTGTTCCGGAAGCATCCTGTGCCTCGTAGACGGTTCCGATGGTGATTCCGGTATCGGAAAGCTTCTGTGCCGTATCCGCAGAGGGGGTATAGGCATCCAGCTCTTCAAAATGTTCTGCATCCACAAAAACTGCCTGACAGGCTTCCTGCACTGCTTTCTCCTCCTGCAGACGGATCGGTTCCTTGGTCAGTTCATAGACGAAGCCAAGCAGAAGACCCGCAATCAGAGTGATGGTAAACAGAATGCCCGCTTCTTTTAACATTGCCTGAATATCTTTACTATTTTTCACGTTTCGCACCTGCCTTTCTGCCAAAAGCCACCGGCATGGTGAATTTCTCGATCAGAGGCACCAGAAGGTTGCCTAAAATGATGGCATAGGACACACCTTCCGCTCCCGGTCCGAAGATACGGAAAATTCCGGTGAGCAGTCCTAACACAACGCCATACACATACTGTCCTTTGATGGTGATGGGTCTGGTGACATAATCCGTCGCCATGAAAAAGGCACCCAGGATCAGTCCGCCGCCGGCTAACTGTGCAGCCAGATATGCGGGATCAAAGCCGTGTCCGCCGAAGATTCCGGCAAATAGGATCACCGTTACGATATATGTACCGGGGATCCGCAGGTCGATCACACCGATCAGGATCAGGAAGCAGGCACCGATGAGCAGTGCAATCATAGAGGTCTCACCGATGGTACCGGCTGTCTTACCTACGATCATGTTCATGACATTGACGCTCTCTCCTGCCTTCAGTGCTGCCAGCGGAGTAGCTCCGGTATAGGCATCACAGGTAAAATTCGTCATCTGGGACGGGAAAGAGATCAACAGAAAACATCTCGCTGCCAGTGCCGGGTTCATGAAGTTCTGTCCCAGACCGCCGAACAGCATTTTTACCACAAGAATGGCACACACGCCGCCCAGTGCCGCCATCCACAGAGGGATGCTCACCGGCAGATTCAGGGCTAACAGCAGTCCCGTTACCACCGCCGACATATCTGAGATTGTTATTTTTTTCTTCCAGAGCCAGCCGAATAACAATTCTGTCAGCACCGTGCTTGCAATCGTCACAGCCATGACTGCCAGCGCTCTGGGTCCGAAGTTATAGATTCCGAAGCCGGCAGCCGGCAGCAGCGCAATCACCACGGCTGTCATAATACTGCTGGTCGTTACTTTTGACCGGATATGAGGATTTGAAGATACTTTTAAAAGTCCGCTCACTGCTCTTCCCTCCTACTTCTTTTTCTTTTTGGCAAGCTGAATCTTACGCATGGACTTGATCTCCTGCGTCAGAGGGCGCTTTGCCGGGCATACAAAACTACAGCAGCCGCATTCACAGCATTCCATGCCGTTATGTTCCACGAAAGCCTCTTCATCAAAATGCTCCGCATAGGTAGCTAAGAGGCTGGGTACGATACGACCGGGACACGCTTCCACACAACGTCCGCAGTTAATGCAGGGGCTGGGCTCCATGGCAGATACATCGTCCTGGGTCAGTGCCAGCAGTGCGGTAGAAGTCTTCGTCGTAGGCACATCTAACTGGAACATGCCGAATCCCATCATGGGGCCGCCACAGATGATCTTCTCCGGCTCCTGCTTGAAGCCGCCTGCCACGTCTAACAGTTCCTGATAACTCATACCGATGGGTACACGGAAATTCCGGGGATTCGCCACGGCATCGCCGGTGACGGTAATGATCCGCTCCATCAGAGGTCTGCCTTCTGTCACAGCCCTGTAGATAGCCACTACAGTATCTACATTGTCTACGATACATCCCACATCCGCGGGCAGCATGGAGGAATTGATCTTCCGTCCCGTCGTAGCGTAGATCAGCTGACGCTCCGCACCCTGGGGGTACTTGGTCTTCAGTGCCTTCACCGTGATCTGAGGATCGTTCTTGGTCATCTGTTTTAACAGAGAGATACAATCCGGCTTGTTATCTTCCACAGCCAGGATGCCGTGGGCATTATCGAACAACTTCAGCATGATCTTCAGACCGCCGATCAGCTTGTCCGGTTCTTCCATCATTCTGCGGTAATCGGAAGTCAGATAGGGCTCACATTCCGCACAGTTGGCAATTACATATTCAATTTTGTCAGGATCCTTGGGAGAAAGCTTTACATGTGTGGGGAATCCGGCACCACCCATACCTACGATTCCGGCTTCCTTCACAATATCAATGATTTCTTCCTTCTGCAGCTTGTCCACCGGCGCATACGGATGGAATTCTTCACTCTCATACAGACCGTCATTGTCAATAACGATACTCTGTATCAGGTCACCCGTTACTACCCGTCTCGTCTCAATCGCTTTTACGGTACCGGACACAGATGCATAGATGGGTGCCGACACGAATCCACCGCTCTCCGCGATTTTCTGACCCGCCAGCACTCTGTCTCCCTTTGCCACGATGGGCTTCGCAGGAGCTCCGATATGCTGGGACAACGGATAGACCATTTCTCCTTTGGGCAGGACATCCTGGATCGGTTTGTCCTTGGACAGATCTTTTCCATCATAGGGATGTATTCCGCCTACAAATGTCAACTTTGCCATTTCCTAACATCCTTTCTAAATCGTTCTTGTATTGCAAATCACATTATGATAATTGTACTATTTTTATCAATTTTTATCAACTTTTATCAACAAAATGCTACTGTAAATTCTTTTTTTATGCTATGATGTATTTGATAATGATTGCCCACACGGCAGAAAGAGGTCATACATGAAAAAATCAGAAGAGACTCTGGAGGATTTCGCGATCTCCTATCCCTTGGATAAGCTGGCGCCTCTGGAACAGATACTTTTTCTCGATATTGAGACTACAGGATTCACTTCCCGTACTTCTTATTTATATATGATAGGCTGCGCCTACTATCAGACGGGCAAATGGCATACGATTCAGTGGATGGCGGAGGATTACTCCCAAGAGGGCGATATTCTCACCGCGTTCTTTGATTTTTCCAGGGATTATCGTTATCTGGTACATTTTAACGGCAATAACTTCGATCTGCCCTTTATCACGCAGAAATGTGCACAGTTAAAGCTCCCCTTCTCCTTTGACGGATTCCGGGGAATCGATATCTACCGTAGGATCTCCCCTTATAAGTTCTTCTTAAAGCTTCCAAACTGCAAACAGAAGACCTTGGAGCAGTACTTAGGGATTGCCCGCACCGATGTCTTTTCCGGCGGCGAGCTGATCGGATTGTATCACGATTATGTGAAAAATCCTTCCGAATTCACGGAAAAAGCTTTATTTTTACATAACGCCGATGATTTAAAGGGAATGTTGGAGGTTCTTCCGATCCTTGCCTACTATGATCTGTTTAACGAAAACAGCGTAAAAGCCAGAAAAGTGCAGGCAAATTACTACAAAGACATCAACGGTTCCAAACGAAAAGAGCTTCTGATTACGTTGCAGATTCCCACACCTCTGCCCAAACCGGTAACTGCCTCCGCAGGGAACTGTTACTTCCGCGGAGAGGGAGAAGTTGCTACTTTAAAAGTACCGATCTATGAGGAAGAATTAAAATATTTCTATTCCAACTACAAGGATTATTATTATCTTCCCACGGAGGATGTGGCACTGCATAAATCCGTTGCAGGTTTCGTGGACAAAGAGCACAGACTCCAGGCTTCCGCAGCAAACTGTTATACCCGGAAGTTCTCCTGCTATCTGCCGCAATGGGAGGTTCTCTTCACTCCTTTCTTCAAGAGAGACTACAAGAGTAAGGAATTGTTCTTTGAACTGACCGATGAGATGAAGAAAAACAGAGAAGGATTCACGAAGTATGCCAACCATGTTCTGTCCATGATTGCATCCACTTACTAATTCATTGATTCAAATAAATAATAAATAAAAAGAGGAAAGCGATAAAGCTTTCCTCTTTGTTTGCTATAAAGGTTTTAC
>CAVJMX010000070.1:0-15202 GCA_963650795.1 Bacteroidales bacterium H4 | reverse complement strand
TTTCACAGCCTTTCGCTGCACCGAATCGTACCTCTCCCAGCACCGCTCCGTTGACATCGGTATCAAAACCTACCGGAATCTGTAGCGCCTTCCGAAAAGCTCCTGCGAAATCATAAAATCTCCACGCCAGCTTCGGCGTGCTGGTAATATAACCGTAAGTGTCCGATTTTCTGTTCAGATCCACCGGGCCGAAGCAGCCGATGCCCAATGCTTCGATCCCCTTGTTGCGAAAGTAATCCATCATCTTCGGTACAGTGATGTCCGGTGTCTCCGTGGGAAATACCGCTCTGTCAAAAATGTTGCCCTGCTCATCTCCTATGGCGCATACCATTTTGGTGCCGCCGGCTTCTATTCCACCTAATTTCATACTAATACCTGTGCCTTTCTCTGCTTTTCCGGATATTACCACAATAAAATTCCGGTTCCGGTAAGCTTATACAGTGCCTCGATAAAATAGTAATCCGCATATACCATGGTAAAATGATGTCTGTTGTCGTGATATGCTCCGGTACAGTTCTGTACGATGGCATCACAATCCTTTGTAAAGTCCGCTCTGGTCTCCGCAATTGCCTTCAGAATCTTAACAGCTGCACGGATATACATCTCTTTCTCCAGCTCCGGCACATGCTTCGCTACTTCTAAGAGTCCACCGGCGATAATACATGCACCGCAGGAATCCTCCCAGGCAGGTTCCGCAGGCTGACGGAAGTCTACGGGAATAATGCCGTTCTCCGGAATGTTGGCGATACAGTAGTGTGCCACTTTTTTAGCCGTATCCAGATATTCCTGTTTGCCGGTATGGGTATAGCTGTTAGCAAAACCGTACAGTGCCCAGCCCTGTCCTCTGGTCCAGGAAGAGCCTTCCGCATAACCCTGTCCGCCGTGGCTCTTCACCATGGCACCGGTCTCCGGATCAAATTCCACGATATGGCATACCGAGCCGTCCGGACGGATGAAGTTCTCCATCACGGTGTCCGCATGCATCATGGCAATCTGACGGAACCTGGGATCTCCACTTTCTTCGGAAGCCCAGTAGAGCAGGCAGATATTGAACATACAGTCGATGATTGCCCAGCCCCTGGTGTCGCTGCCCGGTACCTGATTCCATGCCCGGATGAACTTACCCACCGGATTGAATCTGCCTGCCAGGAGGCTGGCTGCATGCATGGCAATCCGTTTGGAATCTTCATGACCGGTCAGACGGTAATCTGCAACTGCGGTAGGCAGGAACATAAATCCCACATCGTGATGCAGTCCGAAATAGCTCTCAAAGCATTTCTCCATTTTCTGTTCGGAGACCCGTGCAATCTGCGCATATTTTTCCTCTTTGGTATCCTGATACAGCAGCCACATAATGCCGCCCCAGAAGCCGTTGGTCCACCAGTTTAATCCGTCGTCGTGATTCCACTCTTTATCCTCTGCAGAACGATCGTCATAATTGCCGTTCTCATCTGTGGTGTAGGGGATGATGTCCTTATTTTTTTCACTGACCCATGCCATTTTCTCTTTTACTTTTTCTAAGACTTCTTCTGCCCATGCCTGATAATTTTCCATGTTTTTCTCCTGTTCTGTTGTTTACACTGTTATCTAATCCCTCTGGTTACACGTTCCTCCGGATATCCCATGTTCTTCCGGGTGTCTTTATCTGTTTTTCTATTTTTATGGTAATCAATTGACATGACAGTTACAATATCTTACAATGCTAATAACTGACATATTCTGCTTTTTTCAGGAGGTCTTTCATGATATACGTCAATAACTGCGGACATGATTCCCATCATCCAAAGCCCTGCAATATAGAGCACAAGCAGGGAGTACCTGACTACCTTATTCTGCTCATTAAGCAGGAATCCTGGATTTATCTGGACGGAGAAAGACACACGGTCGCCCCAAATTCCCTCATTTGCTTTCCGCCGAATACCTATATTCACTACGGCTGCGATGTCATTGGGTATAATGATGACTGGATCCATTTTCTTCCGGACAAACAGGAGAATGCTGTACTCCACGACTTACTGCCACCCATGTGTCAGATTCTGCGGCCTTATAATTTTCACAGGTTGTCGGAATATGTCCGCATGCTGTCAGATATTTTTCATGGTCATTCCCATCATAGGGAAAAATCCATTGATGCTTTTCTGCATATTTTTCTATATGCTTTGCAGGACGAACTGACAACGGATTTCGGTGATTCCAGTGTACAGAAGTATTATTCTGCCTTCTCCGGGCTTCGGACACAGATTTATAACAATCCCGCAAACAATTGGAGTGTCCCGGCTCTGGCAGATTCCCTGGCCTTAAGTCTCTCTTACTTCCAGCATCTGTATAAGCGGTTTTTCGACTGCTCCTGTCAGCAGGACATCATAAGTGCCCGTCTGGAGCTGGCAAAATATTATCTGACCGGAAGTGACATGAGTATCCGCAGCCTCTCGGATTTCTGCGGTTATGACAATGAACTGCACTTTATGCGGCAGTTTAAAAAATTTGTAGGAATGACTCCGACAGAATATCGGCAGAAATGTGCGCTGATCGGCACGCATGCAAAAAGTCCGGTTACAAACTAACGTAACCGGACTTTTGATCTGTTGTGAAATTAAATGGTGGATGCAATGATCTGCATCTTTCCCTGTAACTCTACCTTGCCGTAGCCATCGGGCAGGATCAGGTGGTCACCTTTTTTCAGATGAGTACCGTTCAGGGTGCCTTCTCCCTCGACGACACTCATGAGGACGAAAGGCTTATCCTGCCAGGTCTCTACTCTGTGCTCCACGTCAATGCGGTACACGGTGTAGTAAGGGCAGCGGATCAGCTGCTGGATCGCATCGTCCTTTTTCTCGGTATGGACCACGCTGTTGTCTGCGGACTTAGCGGGAACGGTGATGACATCGATACTCTGGGCGATGTGCAGCTGTCTGGGCTTGCCGTTACTGAGTCTGTCATAATCGTATACGCGGTAGGTGATGTCGCTGCTCTGCTGAGTCTCTAAGAGCAGTGTGCCACCCTTGATGGCGTGTACGGTACCGGGATCGATCTGGATGAAATCTCCGGGTTTGATCGGGATCTCACGGATGAATTCCTTCCATCTGCCCTCATGGATCATTTTCTCCAGTTCTTCCTTCGTCTTCGCATTGTGCCCCACTACCAGTGTGGCATTCTCCTTGCAGTCTAAGATGAACCAGCACTCTGTCTTACCCAGGGATCCGTTCTCGTGAACCTTCGCGTACTCATCATCGGGATGCACCTGGATGCTGAGGTCGTCCTTCGCATCGATGATCTTGATGAGTAATGGGAAACGATCCATTCCCGTATCTCCGAACAGTTCGGGATGCTTCTCCCACAGTTCGGACAGCTTCATGCCCTTATAAGCTCCGCTTGCCACGGTGCCGTCTCCGTTCGGATGGGCGCTGATACCCCAGCACTCCCCGATATCGTCTCCCTCAATGGGATAACCAAATTCTCGATTCAACCGGGTGCCGCCCCAGATGTTATGAGTGCATACCGGCTGTAAAAATATAATATCTTTCTTCATGGTCCTGTTCCTGCTTTCTTTGAATTAACCACTCATTTCTTTTTATTTATACTCATAACTCATTGACGCTGTCAATCTTTTCTTTCCTTCACCACGGATACGTTAAGTTTTACTTCTATCTTCTGCCTTCTTCCGTATCGCTTGTGCTGACCACGCTGTGTTCTTTGATATAGTCAACCACTTCATCGATGGTTGTGAATGCCAGTCCTACATAGCTGTCTGCTGCGCCATAGTAAATGGCAATCCTGCCGCTCTCGGAGTCATGGATGGTAGCACAGGGGAAGCATACATTCGGTACGAATCCTCTCTCCTCATACCATTCTTCCGGAGTCAGAAGGAAATTCTCGCAGCGATATTTTACGATGGACGGGTTATCGATGTCCAGGATTGCTCCGCCGATGGAATAGACATAACCGTTACAGGTTCCGCTGACACCATGGTAGAACAGAAGCCATCCTTCGGAAGTCTCAATGGGTGCAGCGCCTCCGCCGATCTTTAAAGACTCCCACCATTCGGAAGACTTACCCATTACGTGTCTGTGTTTGCCCCAGAATACCATATCCGGGCTCTCGCTGACAAAGATGTCACCGAAAGGCGTATGTCCGCTGTCGGAAGGACGGGACAGCATCATGAAATTGCCATGTACTTTTCTGGGGAACAGTACGGCGTTACGGTTAAAGGGAAGGAACGGATTCTCGATTCTTGTAAAAGTCTTGAAATCCGTGGTCTTCGCAATACCGATGGCTGCGCCGTAGAAATCCTGACACCAGATGATATAATAAGTATCTTCCACTTTTACCAGTCTGGGATCGTATGCATAGATAGGCATAAAAGACTTGCCCTCTTCGTCCACGAACTGGATCTTATCCTTATCGAAATCCCAGTGGATGGCATCCTTGCTGCGTCCTAAATAGATGTAAGGAATACCGTTGACCTGCTCACCGCGGAATACGCCGATGAATTCGTCACCGTAGGGTACTACGGCACTGTTGAAAATTCTGGCTACACCCGCTATGGGATTTCTGCCAATGATAGGGTTCTTAGTGTATCTCCATACCGGAGCTCCGGTATGTCCTTCGGGTTTATCCTGCCAGGGTACATTCGGTACGGCAGGGCTGATCATTTTTACTTTACTCATGTTGTCCCTCATTTCTGCACTTTTTATCGCGCTTCCTGTTTTAAAAATGCTTCATTTTTGCGGATGAGTTCACATCTCTGTGCTACACATTCCACGCTTCTTCCGGGATCGGAAGGGGTGTTGAATACATAATCCACAAGCCTATCTATGGTAGTAGCTGCCACATGCACGCGGGTATCGCTGGATGCATAGTAGATAAAGACTTCCCCCTTCTCATTCGCGATCGCGCCGTTGCTAAATACTACGTTTGAAACGTCTCCCACTCTCTCTTCCCCTCTGGGACCGATCAGCAGACCCGAAGGCTCTGCGATCACTTTTGCCGGATCTTTTAAGTCCGTGGCAAAAGCATAAATGACGTAACGCAAACCGGCTGCAGTATTACGTACTCCATGTGCGATATGTATCCAACCTCTGTCTGTTTTGATGGGGGTAGCTCCCGCACCGTTTTTTGCTTCGGTGATGGTGTGATATTTCCGCAGGCTGGTCATGCGCTCTTCGTCGATGACTGCATGGGTAATATCGTCGCACAGTCCGAAACCGATTCCTCCGCCACTTCCGGTCTCGATGAAGTCATCCATCGGTCTGGTGTAGAAGGCATATTTGCCGTCCACGAATTCCGGATGCAGCACTACGTTTCTCTGCTGAGGAGAACGAAGAGTCTTTAAATTCTCCAGTCTCTCCCAGTGCTTCAGATCTTTGGTTCTTACAATGCCGGCAGACGCCACTGCTGCGGACAGGTCATTTACGGAAGTATCCTTGCTCTCGGAGCAGAACACACCGTAGATATAGCCGTCTTCATGCTTGGTGAGACGCATGTCATAGACATTGGTCTCTTCCGGGCAGGTATCATCTAACAGGATGGGATAGTCCCAGAAACGAAAACCATCGACACCATTGTCACTTTCTGCGACACCGAAGAAGGACTTTCTGTCATTGCCTTCGATCCGGGCTACCAGATAATACTTACCATTTAATTCAATGGCTCCGGAATTCATGACTGCATTGATGCCCAGACGCTCCATGAAATAGGGGTTGGTCTTGGGATTGAGATCATATCTCCAGGTCAGGGGAATATGTTCTCTGGTCAAAACCGGGTATTCGTAACGGTCGTAAATACCGTTGTAGAAATCGGACTTCACATTTTTACGGGAAAGCAGCTTCTCCTGCTTCTCTTTTTCTACGTAATAACGCTCTAACATATTAATATCCTCTCTTAAAATACGGCTTATTCAGGGAGGCGTTTCATGACCTCCTGGAGGTCTTCGTTACACGACCTTATCCAGGAATACGACGCATGACCTCCATGCACATTCTGCCGTTATGGTAGGGACATTTCCAGGGCTCCACGATGGGGCGGTCGGGGTAGGGATTGCCTTCCGGATCCACTTCCCAGAACCACTCGGAACCGGGTCTCTTATCGATCACATGATCTCTGATAAATGCCCATTCATTCTCTGCCGCTTCCAGGTATTCCGTCTTCTCCGGCTCTTTCTCATAGCCATTTAAGAAGCCGATGACGGTCTCCGCCTGTACCCACCAGATTCTGTGTACATTGACGACACCTCTGTCACATTCATTTGCCAGGGAATGTCCGTCGAATGCCACCTTATAGATCTGCGCGGTCAGATCTCTGGTAATGGCATACATCTTCTGGGTCAGTTCCGGATCATCCAGGACCTTACAGCCTCTGTCGATCAGCCATGCGGTCTCGATGTCGTGACCGTAAGAATGCAGATCCAGAATCGTGTTGTAGTGCTTATCAAAAAATACTTCCTGTCTGTGAAGCTTCGGGTTATAGACTTTGTCTGCAAACAGATCCATGATCCACAGAAGGCGTCTTTTCACTTTGGCATCACCGGATACCCGGTACAGTTCTGTGTAAGCTTCAAATACATGAAGCAGCGTATTCATGGTCTTGTCTGCCAGTACACCGTTCTCCGATAATTTCTCGTTGGATTCCGGTTTGAAATCTCTGGTGAATGCTTCCAGATATCCTACCTCATCCATGCAGGTGGTCTCGATCAGAGTAAACAGTTTTTTGGCAAGTTCCAGGGCTTCCACATCCCCGCTTGCCTCATAGTAAGAGGACAGTGCGTAGATGCAGAACGCCTGATTGTAGGTATGTTTCGTGGTATCCTTCGGGTTTCCGTCATAATTTAAGGACCAGTAGATACCGCCGTATTCTTTGTCCAGGCAATGCTCTTTCAGGAAAGCATATCCGTGCTTTGCCTCGTCCAGCAGACTTTCGTCTTTTAACAGTGTATATGCGTTGGAGAAGAACCAGGTGATTCTGCTGTTCAGGATGCAGCCTTTTTCCGCTTTTTTATCCAGGTTCAGGTCGTAGTCCAGCCAGCCGTAATAACCGCCGAACTCGTCATCTCTCATGCCTTTCCAGAAAGGAATGATTCCATTCACCAGATGATTCTTGATCTCTTCTCTCATTTTCATACTTTCCGCATTTTTCATGTTCCACACGCTCCTTTGATTTTATCCTTTGACAGCGCCGGAAGTGATTCCACTGTAGATCTGTTTCTGACAGAGCAGGAATACGATCAGGGCAGGCAGCAGAGACATCAGTACACCTGCACAGATCAGATTGTATTTGCTGCCAAGAGGTCCGGTGAAGGTATACAGGGAGGTTGCAACCACACCCAGAGTCCTCTTGTCCTGCAGATACAGACTGGCGCAATAATATTCATTATACACGCCTACGCCCTTTAATACCATAGATGTCACGATAGCGGGCTTCAAAAGCGGAAGAATAATTTTCCAGTAAATGGTAAAGTAGGAAGCTCCGTCGATAAATGCGGATTCATCCAACGATACCGAGATGTTTTCCATGAACTGGATGAAGATGTAGATGGAGATAACATCCGTACCCATACTCATAATGATGTAACCATACAGATGGTTGATAAATCCAAGGTTACTCATGATCTGGTATACAGAGACCTGCATGGCAATTCCGGGAAGGAGGGTTGCGAACAGGAACAGGCTGCGGATCAGTCCGTTGCCGGGGAACTGGAATCGGTTCAGTACATAAGCAAGCTGTGTTCCCACCAGGATGGATCCTAACAGTACAAATACCAGGATGATTGCTGAGTTCAGGTATGCTCTGCCCATATTGGCACGGTTAAACGCATCAATGAAGTTCTGGAAGTTCAGCCAGCTCTCCGGCAGAGTCATAACGTTGGTGCTCTGGTATTCCGCGTCGGTCTTGAACGCCGTAATGACGCAGGATACGATGGGCAGTAAAGCCACGAAGGAGAAGAATACCAGGCTGAAATACTTAATGATGATCCAGATCACAGCGCCTGCGCTGTAATGTTTGCGATTGGTTTTCATCTTTGCCATCTTACACCGCCTCCTTCTTCCATCTTTTTTCTCTTCTGAGACGTTTTCTTCTGGTATATTCCTCATTGTCAGCATCGGAGCTTCTGAATACCAGCTTGAAGAAAAGCTTCTGTAAGATCGTTGCTGCGAAGATGATCAGCAGCAGTACCACCGCCATGGCAGATGCAAGACCTACCTGCTGGTTGGTATGAGCGATCTTATCCATCAATACGAAGTAGGTTGCGGTTCCGCCGCCACCCTTGGTGATAACATAAGGAGGATCGAAAGCACTCAGGGAACCTGTGATAGACAGGATCACGTTCAGTGTAACGATGGTCTTAATGCTGGGTAAGATAATATGTATAAACTGTTGGAATTTATTGGCACCGTCCAGCTCTGCTGCCTCGTACATCTCAGAGTCTACGGACATGATGGCACCGATGAAAAGTACCATGTTGTTGCCGTAATAACGCCATACGGAGGAAGCTACCAGAGAGATATTATTAATACTCTTGTCTTTCAGCCAGTACGGAAGACTATCTAAGCTGAATCCACACCACTGTAATACGGTATCAAGTACAAAGCCTCTGGTGTAGAAGAATTTGAAAATAAATCCAATGGCAATACCGCTGATCAGGTAAGGAAAGAACATGAATCCCTTGAACATATTGCCGAATTTGGTCTTAAAGCTGAGAATGGTTGCCAGGTACAATGCAAGTGCCAGCTGTACCAGTGCACCTGCCATGTAGTAAAGGCTCAGCTTCAATGCGCTGAAGCATTCATCTTTTTTAAATACGTCGATGTAGTTGTCGAATCCCACAAATACTCTTTTGTCTACGGGTGTAGCATATTTCATTTTATAAAAACTGAATTTTACCATTTCTCCAAAGGGGAGATAGGTGAACACGAACAGCAAAAGCAGGGGAATGATCATAAAGGACAGGATGACGAGGGTCTGCTGTCCGTTCCTGCTCTTTACCCATTTTTTCATGCTGAAGGGTTTTTTTGTTTTCTTCATTGTCTCTGCATCCATTGAAATACCTCCATACCCTTCTTTCTTAGATAAGAGAGAACCTTTTATCCGGTTCCCTCTTACTTCAGAAGATTAAGTTAGTCGCTTAATATTTACTGCTTTATGAAATTAATGGATCTCTACATTGCAGCTTTCCTGTGCGGAAGTCCACTCTGCGTTCCACTCGTCGATGATCTCATCGTAGGTCTTGGAACCGTCGGATGCACACTCAACCAGCTCCTGCATCTTGGTCTCACCGCTGTTATTGATGTTAAGACCGCTCTCTGCATTCAGTTCGTTGAGCAGATCCTCTTCACCCTCCAGTGCAGGCTCATCCACTACGAAGTCGATACCCTTGAATGCTGCATAGAAATCCGGTAATCTGGTATCCTTGATAGCAACGGGAAGTCCGCCGCAGTCATAGGAGAAACCGGATTCCTCAGCCATGAACTTAACGAAGCACAGAGCCGCTGCCTGATTGTCTTCGGTGGTGTTAGCGTTGATACCAAAACTGTAGTCAGGACCTACGGAAGCTGCCTGCTTACCGGAAGTGAGGGTAATAGGGAACGGCATGTAAGCAATATCGTCACCGTGGTCACCGGCTTCTATCATCTGAGGAACTGCCCAGGAGCCAAGGACCATGCACGCGATCTGACCGTTGTTGATCATACCCTTACTGCCTTCCCAGTCAGTGGTGGAGTAGTCTTCCTCGGTAAGACCTTCTGCAACTGCATCGTACAATACTTTGTATACATTGTAGGCGCCTGTTCCGTCGCCGGGATCAGCAAAAGGATTTGCAGTATGTAATAACTTCTGGTTCATGTAGGTGCTGTCCCCGGTAGCGCTGCCGCTGATTGCGGGATCCCACTGACCACCCATTGCCCAACCTGCTGCATAGTTGGTATACAGAGGAATGATGGAGCTGTCATACTCTTTGATCTGCTTTAATGCTGCGATGAAATCTTCGGGAGTCTTAGGCATCTCGGTGATTCCTGCTGCTTCAAATACTGCCTTGTTATAAACGATACCGCCGTTAACGCCTGCGGTGTAAGGAACGCCGTATACCACACCTTCGTACATCTGGTTGTAGTAGTTCAGCTGTCCGTCCATCTCAGTGGTGGTTCCGATCGGCAGGAAGTAGGTGCTTAAGTCAGCCTTGTCAACTGCGGGGATCATCATTACATCGCCCCAGTCGCCGCCCTGCAGACGAAGCAGGGTGTCACTTGCGTAGTCGGTGATACCTTCTACATCCACAGTGATATTGGGATACAGCTCGTTGAATGCATCGATATATGTCTGATAAGGAACTGCTGCACCGTCCTCCAGTAAGTCTGTACGATTGGTCAGAACCTTGATGGTCGTAGTGATGTCGGTATAATCCTCGCCCAAAGTAATGTCTGCATAATTCAGACCGGTCACCTCTGCAGTTGCTGCCTCTCCGGATGCTTCTGCGTTTGCGGGAGTGGTGCTTGCTGCAGTACTCTCAGCTCCACCGTTGCCTGCGCTTCCACATGCTACCATAGACAGTGCCATGACAGATGCTGTGGAAAGAGCTAAAAACTTTTTCATCTTCATAAGAAATCCTCCTTAAAATTGTTGGTTACTTTTGATAGCGTTTACTGTTTTGTAACTTAATTTAATTATACATAATTATGTTAATTAAGCATCAACTTTTCTTGTTTTTAATCTCTCATTCTTGTTGTTTTCGTTATTATCTTCTATTTTCACAAGATTATTACCTCCGTTTTGTATATTTTGCACCATATAAGTTATTGTTTTTACTTAATTTAGCTAATTAATTTAATCTATTTTACTTTTTCTTTTCTCTTTTGCATTGAAAGAGGTTAAAAAATCGTTTATAATGAGTTCAGGCTAAATTAATTTTTGCAAAAAAGAAGGATCAGGAGGTTTTTATGAATATATCCACTACGTTTCTCAATGCATTGAAACGCACTTCCTCCGATATCGAGGGGCAGCGTTCCCCGGAGCTTCTCCTGGGGCAGCTTTATAATGTTCCCCTGGAGGAGAACGGTTTTCTGCTCCCCTTAGCCGGTGGAGAATTCCGCCTCCTGGATCCCTTTTATTATGAATGGAATCCTTTTCCTTCTTATCTGCTGCTCTACACCTTAGAGGGCAGCGCCATCCTTACCACCCAGGGCAGGGAAGTGGTTCTTGACCATGAGCACCTGCTGTTCTTAGACTGCAGTCAGGGATTTTCTCTCCGGCTGTTGCAGGGAAGATGGCGTTTCCAGCTGTTTTTCTTAAGCGGGCAGGATCTGTCCTCTTATTATAGCATATTTCAGCCGACTTTCTTCTGTTGTTATCCGATTCCCATCGGATCCTGTGTCTCGCAGCGGATGCAGCAGCTGACCAGATTCCCCTTTACTCCGACTCCCGCAGAGCAGCTGCAGATCCACAGGGAGCTGACCGGCATGTTCACAGAGCTGGCATTATCCGCCTTGTCTGTCTCCCGGGATGCCCGTCCTGTGCCCTCCTATCTGCTGTCCATGAAGGCAGATTTCGATGAAAATTATGCGGAAAGTCATTCTCTGGAATATTTTGAGCAGGTCTTAGGCATCAGCCGCTACCGCCTGTGCCGGGAGTTCTCCGCCACTTTCCATACTTCTCCGCTCCAATATCTGCAGGAGAAAAAAATAGAAGCAGCCAAATCGCTGCTCCTATCTACCGATGATCCGATTCATGAGGTGGGATCCGCGGTGGGTATCGACAATACCAACCATTTCATCCACCTGTTTAAAAAACATACCGGCGTCACGCCCTTCGTCTACAGACAGAATGCCCCGCAGTCTATACGCGAGACACGCTGTCCTTCTGTACGAGACGGCCTTCCACCACAGTAACTCCGCATTTGTAGTTATCACTGGTGATTTTTTTGATAATATTATGAATGGCTCTTCTCGCCATTTCTCCCATATCCACTTCATAGGTCGTGATACGGATATCACTGAGTCCTGGATAGAGATAATTGTCAAATCCTACCACAGAGATATCTTCCGGCACACGATAGCCGTTCTCTCTCAGCTTCTTAATGAGGAAGCTGGCAGTCAGATCACAGTTACATACGAACGCCGTGGGCATATCCTTGGGAATCTGTAACATGTTCACGGTATCGATTTTGCCGGTCTCGATATGTCGATCGTCCATGACCCATTCCTTTTTCTGTTCCAGTCCAAGCTCTAAAAGTGCTTTCTGAT
Source organism: Bacteroidales bacterium H4 (assembly GCA_963650795.1). Taxonomy (GTDB): domain Bacteria; phylum Bacillota; class Clostridia; order Lachnospirales; family Lachnospiraceae; genus Acetatifactor. The sequence continues at coordinate 2,975 of CAVJMX010000070.1, read as the reverse complement.
AACCGAAATACCGGTCTGTGATACTTTCAGTGGCAAGAAGGGTTCCTACAAAAGCAATCTTGCGATGTCCCATCCGGTACAGATAATAGGTCAGTTCGTAAGTTCCGTAATAGCTGTTGGAGATGACGGAATCGCTGGCTTCTCTTCCGTTATAATAATCCAGATAGATCACGGGGATTCCTGCTTCCGCATTCAGATGCTGCAGGTAAGCGTCCATCATTTTACCAATGACGATAATGCCGTCTACCTTGCGTTCCTGCACCAGTTTCGGCAGCCTGCCGCTCTCTTCCTCAGCAGCACCTATGACTTCCAGCATGGTAAAACATTCCTTGGCGGTCGCCCTGGTAGCTACGGACTGATACATCTGCCAGTAGAAGGATTCGTATTTGTCTAAGAATTTCTCGGAGATCAGAATGCCGATATTATAGCTTTTCTGATTCTGGCTTTTTTTCGCTGCCGACGGCTGCTGATAGCCCAGCTCCTCCGCTATACTGCGGATCTTCTCTCTGACTTCTTCACTGACGCCTTTTTGTCCGGACAACGCCTTGGACACCGTCACTGTGCTGACTCCTACCCGTTCAGCGATATCTGCTAATTTTACTGCTTTTGCCATGTTTCTATACCTCCACCAAATGAATCAGCTTGCTGCGATAGTCTCCCCACAGCGGTGCCACCAGCAGTCCTGCCTGCATCAGCACGTCGCCTCCGAAGACTTCGCCGGTCTCCTCGATGCGGTAGTGCCCCTCCGGTGCCAGTCCTTTCAGGCGTACTCTTCTGCTGTGGAAATTCGGTCGGGATAATACCTGTACATAAGTTACCAGTGCTTCTGTCTGATCCTTAGATGCCACCATATAACAATCGTAGTTCCCATTTTCCAGATAAGAAGCAATCCGGTAATAATCCCCTCTGCGGATCAGATCATTGTATTTGTGATACATGGCGGTCTGTGCGGGTATCTGCTGTCTGTCCTCCTCCGGGATCTTCATGATATCCAGTTCGTAGCCGAAGGTACCTGCCAATGCCACATGCCCTCTGGTCTCAAAGGGTGTCACTCTTCCCACCGTATGATTCGGGCAGTCCGATACGTGAGCGCCCATGGTGGACAATGGGTACAGAAGCATGGTGCCTTCCTGAATCTTCAGCCGCTCGATGGCATCTGTATCATCGGAGCACCAGATCTGCGGGCTGTAATATAACATACCGGGGTCGAATCTCGCTCCGCCGCCGGAACAGTTTTCTAAGAGCAGATGCGGGAATTCCCGGAGCAGTCTCTCCTGTAGTTCATATACCCCCAGCACATATCTGTGGTACAGTTCTCCCTGGCGGTCTGCGGGCAGTTCCGCACTTCCCAGATCCGACAGTTGTCTGTTCATATCCCATTTCACATATTCGATGTTGGCACTGTGCAGGACTGCCGCCACGCTTTCCAAAGCATGATCTCTGACTTCCTTCCGGGACAGATCCAACACATACTGGTTCCGGCATAAGCTGCCGGCACGCCCCGGAATGGCGATTGCCCAGTCGGGATGCTCTCTGTACAGATCCGAATCCGGAGAGATCATCTCCGGCTCGAACCAGATACCGAATTTCATGCCCAGTGCATTGACCTGATCCACCAGAGGTTTTAAGCCTCCCGGCAGTTTCTCTTCGTTGACCTTCCAGTCACCCAGACTGGTGCTGTCATCGTTACGATGTCCAAACCACCCGTCGTCCATGACCAGCATCTCGATGCCAAGCTTTGCCGCCTGCTCTGCGATCTTCAGTAATTTATCCGTATTAAAATCAAAATACGTAGCTTCCCAGTTGTTGATCAGGATTGGACGCTTCTTATCCCGATATTCCCCGCGGATCAGGTGGTTGCGGTACATATCGTGGTAATGGCGGGTCATGCCGCCCAGACCTTCCGAAGAATAGGTCATCACCACCTCCGGTGCCGCGAAAGTCTCTCCCTGCTCCAGCTTCCAGGCGAAATTCTCCGGATGGATCCCCATGGTCATACGGATGGAATCGAACTGGGACAGCTCCGCCTGCGCCAGGAAATTGCCGGAATATACGAAATGCATACCGTAGACTTCACCGACATCCTGGGTTGCATCTTCGGAAAGCAATGCGCTAAAGGGATGTTCCTGGTGGGAAGATTCTCCCCTCACGGAGCCGACACTCTGCTTGCCGTGCATCAGGCTTCTCCTCTCCATCTGACGCTCTCTCGCCCAGGAACCGTGTAACGTAAGGATGTCATATTTTTCATCCGTGCAGTCCAGATCCAGGCAGGCAGACATAACTTTCGTCAGGTAAATGGGCTGTTCTGCCGTATTTTTCAGGATCACGCTGCGGGTGATCACATCTTCTTTTTCAAACGTAGTATAGAGCAGATCCGCAGTCAGACCAATCACCGGATCCGTCAGATGCAGGATCAGAGTATCGCAGTCTTCCTCCCCCGGGAAAGTGGAGGGCAGTCCGGGAAGTGCCGGCTTACTCTTCACGATCTCATGGGAGACGTAATTTAACTGTACTCCCACATGTCCTCCCGCCGTCCGGACGGAGATGGCGCTCTCTCTGTAATCTCCCAGTCCGTTCCCCGGATACTCCATGGGGAAGGAATCCAGGAAGGAGACCCGCTCTCTGTTATTCTTCGAGGGAACGAAAGGTGCTTCCCCCGTGCGCATCAGATATACCGGTGCCGGTGTGTCCTCGGTATACTGTAACTTTTTGCCGTAATATACGTGTCCCACAAAATTCTCCTGATCCACGATCGCCAGCAGATAACTGGTGTGCTCCGTGTCCAGCCAAAAGGTTCTGTCCTGTTCGATGTATCTGATTGCCATACTTCCCTACTCCTCATTCTCTTATTTTATGATGCCAGGGTCCCGATATGAGCATAAAAGTGGGATGATAATCCCACGATATGCAAATATAGGGTAGGATTGTGGGAGTGCGGAGCACGGAACAATCCGTAGGCATCAAAGTCGGGGGCT
>CAVJMX010000069.1:0-15237 GCA_963650795.1 Bacteroidales bacterium H4 | reverse complement strand
GCAGGTGCCATGCAGGCACCCATGTTCATGGAATCTTTTAAGCCGTAATCCACGATCCGCCCCGGCGTCATACCGGTGATGTGGGCTCTGCACTTCTGGTTCAATCCCAGCGCAAAGGCGCCACTTCCCGTCACGGTCCAGCTGGCGGACAGTGGTCGCTGATTGCCATAGTCCAACGGAAAACGGAACTCCTTCTCCGCGCTGGCGAAATGGCTGGAAGTTACACAGACCACATGATCCGCATAGCCGCCCGCCACGGTCATGGCTCCCAGAGTCAGGGATTCCCCGCAGGTGGAGCAGGCACCGTAGACACCGAACAGCGGAATATTATACGCTGAGATGCCGAAAGAGGTGGCAATGCACTGCCCCAGCAGGTCTCCCGCAAAAAGATACGATACATCCTCCGCTTTCCAGCCCGCCTTTTCCATTGCCATATAGACGGCATCCTTCTGCAGATTACTCTCCGCCTCCTCCCAGGTCTTACAGCCAAAGAGATCATCCTCTCCCACCATGTCGAACAGGGCTCCCAACGGTCCTTCGCCCTCTTTTTTCCCTACGATGCTGGCACCGGCGATCACGCACACGGGCTGTGTCAGACGGATACTGCTTCTTCCCACTCTCTGATTCATATTTTCTCCTTCCATGCGATACACTGCATTCTTTTTTGTCAGTGTTCCCGCATTGGGGGAAAGTTATGAATTATAGGAAAATTTCCTCCAGCGCCCCGATCACCTTTTGCAGCACTTCGTCTTCCATATCGGAATAATGAATGACCAGGATCCCCCGGTATTTCTGTGCATCCGCAAAACAGTACTCCGACAGGCAGTTTACCAGGATTCCATGTTGTCTTGCCGCCCACTTGATCTCCACGTCACTAAGCTCTGTCCGCACATGCAGTAAAAAATGAGTTCCGGCGTCATCCTGATAGATCTGACTGATCTGACTTAAAGGCGACTCCCGGAACATTCTACAGATCCGCTCCCGCTGTCCTCTGTAGTCATTGATCAGTCTCCGGATATGCCGTTCAAAATACCCTTTTTCCAGAAACGCTGCCATGGCATACTGTTCAAAACCGGAGACCGTACAGGAATAAAAATTCATGGTGGAAATATAGCGTTCCATCAGCTTCTCCGGCAGCACCATGTACCCGATACGTAAGGACGGCACCATGGTCTTGGAAAAGGTGTTGATGTAGATGACTCTGTGGTTGCGGTCCATGGACTGCATGGAAGGGATTGGTTTTCCCACCATGCGGAACTCACAGTCGAAATCGTCCTCCACGATATAGCGCTCCGGCTCCTCCGTCGCCCAACGTAACAGCTCCTGCCGCCTGCCCACCGGCATGACCAGCCCGATGGGAAAATGGTGCTCCGGCGACACATGAGCCACGGTAATACCCTTTTGATTCAGCTGTTCCACCTTCATTCCCTGTCCGTCGATGTCCACATAGTCCCAGGCAACACCACCCACGTCATACAATTTCGTGATCTTGCGATATCCGGGATTCTCCACGCCGAATTTTGCATTTTTGCCAAGGAGCTGTAACAGACGGCTGTAGAGATACTCCGTTCCCGCCCCCACGATAATATGATCCGGCGACACCTGCATGCCGCGGTACCGGTATAAGTGCTCCGCGATTGCCACTCGCAGGTTTTCCACCCCATTAAAAGGAACCGTCTTAAGCAGCGACGTATCGTAATCCGTCAGAGTCTGGCGCATGATCTTCGCCCAGGTAGCAAAGGGGAACTTATCATATTGAATATTATTCGCCGTCAGATCCGCCAGATATTCCTCCTCCCGGAAACGAGTCACGAAAGAAGCATATGCCGGAGTGGATGCACTCTTCACTTCCAGCCGGTTGACAAAATATCCTCTCTTCTCCTCCGACCGAATATAGCCTTCCAGTAATAGCTGCTCATAAGTATTTTCCACGGTCTTGACACTGACCTGCAGGTGCTCTGCAAACGCCCGCTTCGAGGGCAGCTTCTCTCCCGCCGCCAGGCGACCACTCAAAATATCCGCTTTCATCGCTTCATATAAGTATTCATACATGGTTTTTCTGCCACGGGCAGTCAGGTCATAGGTCAGCATCTGGTATCCTCTTATTTTCTCATTTTGGTTATTTAAAAGATGTCAGTTTTTATTATAATGAACTCATAAAGCAAATGCAACACAAAGCAAAGAAAACAAGGAGGATTACAACATGGGCGTATATGCAATCACCGGCGCATCCAGCGGAATCGGCGCCAAGACAAAAGAACTGTTACTTCAAAAAGGACACGAGGTCATCAATATCGATCTGAAAGACGGCGACATCTGTGTGAATCTGGCTACTCCGGAAGGCAGACAGGCCGCTGTAGACAAGCTGCACGAGCTGCATCCCGAAGGTCTGGACGGCATGATCTGTAATGCCGGTGTCTCCGGTGCCTGCGGTAATCTGGAACTGATCATTTCCCTGAACTATTTCGGAACCGTAGCCATTGCAAACGGCGTTTATGACCTCCTTAAGAAAAAGCACGGCAGCTGCGTAGTCACCGTATCCAACACCATTTCCCAGGGTGCCGGACGGAAGGATATCGTAGATCTGTTAAACAATATCGGAGACGAGAAGAGAGTCTTGAGCCTGGTATCCTCCATGGATTCCACCAACCTCTCCGTAGGCAACAGCCTCTATGTATCTACCAAGTATGCCCTTGCCAGATGGGTCCGCAGAGTCTCCGCTACCTGGGCTGCCAACGGTGTCCGCATCAATGCAGTAGCTCCCGGCAACGTACATACTGCCATGACCGCTACCATGAGCACCACCGCGAAAATGGCACTGAACGCCCTCCCCATTCCCACCAAGTACGGTCAGGAATGTCTGATGGCACCGGAAGAGATTGCTGAAGTTATGGTATTTTTAGCTTCCGATTCCGCCAGAGGTGTCAACGGCAACATCATGTTCGTAGACGGCGGTACTGACGCACTGTTAAATTCTGAAAAGGTATATTAAGGAGGAACACGCTATGAGACCCATTGAAAAATATGTAGAAGCTATGGAAAATAAAGATTTTGCCGGACTTGCAGAGTTGTTCACTCCGGACGGCATTCTGTGTGACTATTGTACTACCTCCGCTTCCCAGCAGGAGTATCATATCTACGGAAAAGAAGCCATTAACATGTTCTTCCGTAATAAGTTCGGTTTCCGCCGCTACTCCATTTTAGATGCTGAGGTCGTAAACGACGAGCAGGCGGAATTCATTGCCAACTTCGGCGGCTACAACATCATGGCGATCGCCACGGTCCGCGAAACCGATGAAAACGGTCTGATCCAGAGACTTACCGTAAGACCGAAATAACTTGCCAGTCCCTCAAAATACTTTTCTCTTATAGACAAAGAAGCTGTCCCTTTTCGGGAACAGCTTCTTTCCTATTTTCTATTGTTCTGCTATTTTATTCTGGAGCATTGCCGGAGACTACATAATTGGTTACCGCATATAAAATTTCTCCGTTATACTCCACTCTGGACCAACCGGCATCTCCACTGTCTCCGGTACGGTGCAGGTTGGTTCCGTTACGCACCTGAGTGCGGACAGTACTCTCTCCCGCACTGGTGCTGGGTTCTGTCCGCAGATTAATAATATCCTTAGGCGTAATATAATCATCACAGTCTGTGAATACGATCACTCTGCCATCCTGGGTGCTGACACGATTGGAATTCGTCGGAGTCACAGGTGTCGTATAAGATAAGTCCGTTATCAAATAAGAACTCACTGCGTATACCGTCTGCCCATTGTATTCCAGTCTTGACCAGCCGGTATCTTCATTTTTTCCTGTCCGGGTCAGTACTTCTCCGTTTTTCAGTTTTCCAACTACATTTCCGCCATCCGTAGTACTGGGACTGGTTCGCAGATTCGTCACATCCTTGGCGGTTACACTTTCATTTACCTCTGTAAATGACATAGAAGCATCCCCTGAAATATAAGGAGCTTCCGTTGCGACCGGTTCCTCTGTCTGTTGCGGCTCCAATGTCACTTCAGGTTCTGCTGTCGACTCCGCAGCCGGCTCTGCCGTCGGTTCCGGCGTTATTTCCACAGCTTCTGCCGTCGAAGCATCGGTCTGCTGCGCATCCGCTGCTGTCGTTTCCGCGTTCGCAGTCTCCGTAACAGTCTCTGTAGCAGCTGTCAGAACTCTGTCATTGTTCTGATCATGGTGGCTCAGTTTCCATAAAGGAATACAGATCAGGATTGCCAGAATAATCAATCCGGCAAACGCCGGAATCATCCACAGTCTGAAATGTATCACAAACTCATCTTCATTCAAATCCTCTTCCGAATCCTCATATTCCTCGGGGATATCGATCTCTTCATAATCTGCATCATCTTCGGCATCATAATACTCTGGCGAATCTCCGGTATCATACTCGAATTCATCCTCGCCCGCGAGCTCCTCGTAGTCAAATACTTCGTTCTGCTCCGAAGTATTTTCTTCTCTGTTCTTGTCAGTCATCTTTCTCATCTCCCACGAAATAACGCTCCGGAAGTAAACTTCTGAAGCGTTATGGTGTCTGTATTATTGTCCCTCGTACTTTTCGCTCTGCATACGGATCAGCTCTGCATCATCAAAGTAATTGATACGCATGGCGCTCTTCACCTCAGACAGGGTCTGGGCAGCTACTTCACGTGCCTCATCGCTGCCTTTCTTCAGAATCTCATAAATTGCGGGAATATCCTTCTCTAATTCTTTTCTGCGGTTACGAATAGGCTCTAAGGTCTCCTGCATTACATTATTCAGGAACTTCTTCACCTTCACATCCCCCAGACCGCCTCTGGTATAATGTGCCTTCAGCTCGTCCAGATTTGCGTAATCCGGCAGGTATCTCTCAAAGTGCTCCGGCTTACTGAATGCGTCCAGATAAGTAAATACAGTATTGCCTTCCAGATGTCCGGGATCGCTGACTAACAGATGCTGGGGATCGGTGTACATGCTCATGATCTTAGTGCGTACATCGTCTGCGGTATCTGCCAGGTAAATGCAGTTACCCAGGGATTTACTCATTTTCGCCTTACCATCGATACCGGGCAGTCTCTGGCATGCCTCGTTCTCAGGTAACAGTACCTGGGGTTCTACCAATACCGGTGCATACACGGTGTTGAACTTGTGCACGATCTCTCTGGTCTGCTCGATCATGGGCAGCTGGTCGCCGCCAACGGGAACGGTGGTTGCCTTAAAAGCCGTGATATCGGAAGCCTGGCTGATAGGATAAGTGAAAAATCCCACAGGAATGCTGGCTTCAAAGTTACGCATCTGAATCTCATTCTTAACGGTCGGGTTTCTCTGTAATCTCGCTACGGTTACCAGATCCATATAGTAGAAAGTCAGCTCACACAGCTCGGAGATCTGAGACTGAATGAAGATCGTTGCCTTATTGGGATCCAGTCCGCACGCCATGTAATCCAATGCTACTTCGATAATGTTCTGACGTACCTTCTCAGGATTCTCGATATTGTCCGTCAGAGCCTGTGCATCTGCGATCATGATAAAAGTCTTCTTATATTCACCGGAATTCTGTAACTCCACACGTCTTCTTAAGGAGCCCACATAATGTCCCACATGTAATCTTCCGGTGGGTCTGTCACCTGTCAAAATAATCTTGTCCATTTCATCCTCTCAATCCGCCGCCAAGGCGACTATGCATCATTGTCTCTATCATAACATTTTTTCATCGTCAAGACAACGGTACGAGAGGAACTTTTTCATGGAACTGTTTCGTTTACTGAATTACCAGGTTGGAGTAGCCCATCAGGCTCTCATCCACCGCATGTGCAGCTTCTCTGCCTTCGCGGATCGCCCATGCCACCAAAGACTGTCCTCTGTGCATATCACCGGTGACGAATACATTTTCCACACTGGTCTGGTATTTTCCGGGAGCAGTTTTTACGTTGGTGCGTTCATTTAATTCCACCCCGAAAGCATCGGCAATGTATTTCTGGGTTCCTAAGAATCCCGCTGCAATCAGCACAATCTCCGCATCCAGGATCTGCTCGCTTCCAGCGATCTCCTGCATCTTCATGCGTCCGGTAGCCGGATCCTTTTCCCAGGACAGCTTCACGATCTTCACGGCTTTCAGATTGCCGTTCTTATCCTTGATAAATTCCTTTACCGTAGATTCATAGATTCTGGGATCATGTCCATATACCGCAATGGCTTCTTCCTGACCGTAATCGGTCTTGCAGACCTTAGGCCATTCGGGCCAGGGGTTGTTCTCCGCTCTCTTATCCGGAGCCTTGGGCATCATCTCGATCTGGGTCACGGACTTGGCACCGTGACGGATGGAGGTTCCCACGCAGTCGTTGCCGGTATCTCCGCCGCCGATGATGACTACGTTTTTGCCCTTGGTCTCCACATATTTTTTATCTGCAAAATCAGAATCCAGCAGACTCTTGGTATTTGCCTTCAGGAAATCCACCGCAAAATAGATTCCCTTGGCATCTCTGCCGGGAGCATTGATGTCTCTGGGGTTGGAAGCGCCGCACGCCAGTACCACACGGTCAAAATCATGCAGCAGCTTGGATGCCTTGATATCCTTGCCGATGTCCGTACCGGTGACAAAGGTAACGCCCTCTTCCTTCATAATATTGATTTTGCGGTCAATGATGTGTTTCTCCAGCTTCATATTGGGGATGCCGTACATCAGCAGTCCGCCCACACGGTCAGAACGCTCGAACACCGTTACCTGATGTCCTCTCTGATTCAGCAGATCCGCAGCAGCCAGTCCGGAAGGACCGCTGCCGATGACCGCCACCTTTTTGCCGGTGCGCACCACAGGAGGCTTGGCTGCCGCATAGCCTTCGCTGTAGGCGTTCTCAATGATGGCATATTCGTTCTCCTTGGTGGAGACCGGATCCCCGTTCAGTCCGCAGGTACATGCCGCCTCACACAGGGCGGGGCATACTCTGGAGGTGAACTCGGGGAAGTTGTTGGTCTTCTTCAGACGGTTGTAAGCCTGCTGCCAGTTGCCGGTATATACCAGATCGTTCCACTCCGGCACCAGATTGTGCAGGGGACATCCGCTCGCCATGCCGCAGATCATCATGCCCGACTGGCAGAACGGCACGCCGCATTCCATACATCTGGCACCCTGTAAGCGCTGCTTTTCCTTCGGCAGATGCTCATGGAATTCGTTAAAATGCTGTATTCTCTTCTTAGGATCCTCAGCCACGCTGACTTCCCTTTTATATTCCATAAATCCCGTTGGTTTTCCCATGACTTACCTCCTACTTTCTGGTGTTGGCATAGAATGCTTCGATCTGTGCCTGCTCTGCGCTCAGTCCTTTTTCCTCCATCTGAACGATGGTCTTTAAGACTCTCTCATAATCATGAGGGATGATCTTCTTGAACTTCGGCAGATACTCTCCAAAGTTATCCAGCACTTCCTTACCCTTGGCGGAATTGGTCAGTGCCACATGCTCCTGGATCATGGATTTCAGCTCTAGTACATCGTATTTGGATGTAATCTCGCTGGAAGATACCATTTCTTTATTTAATCTCTTATACAGATCGTTGCCTTCATCCAGAACATAAGCGATACCGCCGCTCATACCGGCTGCGAAGTTTTTGCCGGTGGATCCAAGGACTACCACGCGTCCGCCGGTCATGTACTCACAACCATGATCGCCCACGCCCTCGACGACTGCGCTGGCGCCGGAGTTACGAACGCAGAAACGTTCGCCTGCCACACCGTTAATGAATGCCTTGCCGGAGGTTGCACCGTACAGTGCCACGTTACCGATGATAATGTTCTCCTCTGCCTTGAACCTGCTGCCCTGGGGAGGATATACCACCAGCTTACCGCCGGATAAGCCCTTGCCGAAGTAGTCGTTACTGTCACCTACCAGCTCCAGGGTCAGACCCTTGGGGATAAAGGCTCCAAAGGACTGTCCGCCGGCACCCTTACACAGTACATGGTAGGTATCCTCTTCCACGTCATCTCCCAGCTTTCTGGTGATCTCACTTCCGAGGATCGTACCGAAGGCACGGTCGGTGTTGCTGACATCCACTTCGATGCTGCGCTTCTGTCCTGCCTCAATGGCTTTGCCCAGCTGCTTTAACAGCACCTTCTCATCCAGTGTCTTTTCTAACTGGAAGTCATAGACCTGCTTGGGATCGAAGGTCACCTTCTGCTTGCTGCCCTCGTAAGGGTTGCTTAAGATCTGGGTCAGATCCACTTCCTCCTGACGCTCGGTCAAGTGCTCTTTTCTCTTTAACAGATCGGTTCTGCCCACCAGTTCATCTACGGTGCGCACGCCCAGTGCTGCCATGTATTCTCGCAGCTCCTGTGCGATGAATTTCATAAAGTTTTCCACATATTCCGGCTTACCGCGGAAATTTTTCCGCAGCTCCGGGTTCTGGGTAGCCACGCCTACCGGGCAGGTATCCAGATTACATACTCTCATCATGACACAGCCCATGGTCACAAGAGGTGCGGTAGCAAAACCGAATTCCTCGGCACCCAGAATAGCTGCGATAGCTACATCTCTGCCGCTCATCAGCTTACCATCGGTCTCGATGCGGACTTTGTTACGCAGTCCGTTCATGATCAGGGTCTGATGGGTCTCTGCCAGTCCCAGCTCCCAGGGAAGTCCGGCATTGTGGATGGAATTTCTCGGTGCCGCGCCGGTACCGCCGTCATAACCGGATACCAGGATGACTTGTGCTCCTGCCTTGGCTACACCGGCTGCTACAGTTCCCACACCTGCTTCGGATACCAGCTTCACGGAGATTCTCGCCTGGGTGTTGGCATTTTTCAGATCGTAGATCAGCTGTGCCAGATCCTCGATGGAATAAATATCGTGATGAGGGGGCGGGGAGATCAGGGACACACCGGGTGTGGAATGTCTGGTCTTGGCGATCCAGGGATATACCTTTCCTCCGGGCAGATGTCCGCCCTCGCCGGGTTTTGCTCCCTGTGCCATCTTGATCTGAATCTCCTGTGCACTGACCAGATAACGGCTGGTAACACCAAAACGTCCGCTTGCCACCTGCTTAATGGCGGAACAACGGTTCAGTCCGTCCGGTCCTACGGTGAGACGCTCCAGATCCTCACCACCTTCCCCGGAGTTGCTCTTGCCGTGCAGATGGTTCATGGCGATTGCCATGGTCTCGTGGGCCTCCTTAGAAATAGAACCGTAGGACATGGCACCGGTCTTAAATCTGGTCACGATGGACTCTACCGGCTCTACTTCCTCGATAGGCACGCCCTTCTTCGGGTAATTGAAGTCCATCAGACCTCTAAGATTCTTGATCGAATCTTCGTCGTTAACCATGGCGGTGTACTGCTTGAACATCTGGTAATCACCGCGTCTGGTGGATTCCTGTAACATATGAATTGTAGCGGGATTGTACAGGTGCTCGTCACCGCCGCTGCGCATCTTGTGATGTCCTGGGCTGTTTAAGGTCAGATCGTTTTTCAGTCCCAAAGGATCAAATGCCTGAGAATGCAGGTTGTCTACCTGTTGCTCAATATCTTTTAAGGTAATACCTCCCACACGACATACCGTGTTAGAGAAATATTTGCTGATAACTTCCGGTGCAATACCGATTGCCTCGAAGATCTGGGAGCCCTGATAGGACTGGATGGTGCTGATACCCATCTTGGATGCGATCTTGACAATACCGTGGAGGACAGCGTTATTGTAATCATCCACTGCAGCGTAATAATCCTTGTCCAGCATGTTGCTCTCGATCAGTTCCTTGATGGTATCCTGTGCCAGATAAGGGTTGATGGCACAGGCACCATAACCTAACAGCGTAGCAAAATGATGTACCTCTCTGGGTTCGCCGGACTCCAGGATCAATGCGACTCTGGTTCTCTTCTTGGTGCGTACCAGATACTGGTTCAGGGCAGATACGGCAAGCAGGGAAGGAATGGGCACATGGTTCTCATCCACGCCTCTGTCAGACAGGATCAGGATGTTCACGCCGTCTCTGTAAGCTCTGTCCACTTCCACAAACAGACGGTCAATGGCACGCTCTAAGCTGGTGTTCTTATAATATACGATAGGTACGACTTCTACCTTGAAGCCGTCTACTTTCATGTTTTTGATCTTCAACAGATCGGTGTTGGTCAGAATCGGGTTATTGACCTTCAGAACGTTACAATTCTTCGGGGTCTCCTCCAGGATATTGCCCTCGGTACCGATGTATACGGTGGTGGAGGTCACGATTTCCTCACGGATGGCATCGATGGGCGGGTTCGTCACCTGTGCGAACAGCTGCTTGAAATAATGGAACAGCGGGTGATTCGTCTTACTCAGCACGGGCAGTGGCGTATCCACACCCATGGCTGCGATGGCTTCGCTGCCGTTCTTTGCCATCGGCAGAATGCTCTGCTTCATCTCATCGTAGGTGTAGCCAAAAGCCTTCTGCATCCGCTGGCGCTCTTCGTAGGTGTATTCCGGAACACGATAGTTCGGGATATGGATACTCTTCAGTTCGGTCAGATTGTTGTCCAGCCATTCTCCATAAGGCTGTCTGGAAGCATATTTTTCCTTGATCTCCTCATCGTCGATGACTCTTCCCTGTACGGTATCGACTAAGAGCATTTTTCCGGGACGAAGTCTTTCCTTTAACTTAATCTTCGTGGGATCAATGGGAAGAACGCCTACCTCGGAGGACAGAATCAGGGTATCATCGTCGGTGATCAGATAACGGGAAGGACGCAGTCCGTTTCTGTCCAGCACGGCACCCATGATATCTCCGTCGGAGAACAGGATGGATGCGGGACCGTCCCAGGGCTCCATCATGGTAGCGTAATACTGGTAGAAATCTCTCTTGGTCTGGGACATTGCCTTATTGTTTGCCCAGGGCTCAGGGATCGCGATCATGACTGCCAGAGGCAGCTCCATGCCGCTCATTACCAGGAATTCCAGGGTGTTGTCTAACATTGCGGAGTCGGAACCGGTCTTGCTGATAGCGGGCAGTACCTTGTGCAGCTGTCCTTTCAGATGCTCGGATTCCATATTTTCTTCGCGCGCCAGCATTTTATCTGCATTGCCACGGATGGTGTTGATCTCACCGTTGTGTACCATCAGGCGGTTCGGGTGAGCACGCTCCCAGCTCGGGTTCGTGTTGGTGGAGAAACGGGAGTGTACCATGGCAATGGCGGATTCGTAATCTTCACTCTGTAAATCAGCGAAGAAGGTACGCAGCTGTCCTACCAGGAACATTCCTTTGTATACGATCGTTCTGCTGGAAAGAGAAACTACATAGGTATCATCGGAAGACTGCTCAAATACTCGTCTCGCAATGTAGAGTCTACGGTCGAAGGGAAGTCCCTTTTCCACGTCTGCAGGCTTTTTCACGAAGCCCTGCATAATATAGGGCATACACTCTACTGCCTTATGTCCCAGCACATTGGGGAAAATAGGCACTTCACGCCAGCCGAGGAATTCCATTCCTTCCTTTTCCACGATGATCTCGAACATCTTCTTCGCCTGGTTGCGGCGCAGCTCTTCCTGCGGGAAGAAAAACATGCCGACGCCGTATTCTCTCTCTCCGCCGATGTCCATGCCCAGAGCCTTGGTGACTCTTGCAAAAAATTTGTGGGGGATCTGGGTCAGAATACCGACACCGTCACCGGTCTTGCCTTCCGCATCTTTACCGGCTCTGTGCTCCAGATTCTCTACGATCTTCAGCGCATTCTCTACGGTCGCGCGGCTCTTCTCTCCGTGAATATTGACGCAGGCTCCGATACCGCAGTTATCATGCTCAAATTCTTCCCGATATAACGGTGCCTTGGGCAGCTCCTGTTTTACATCAAACATATAGTTCTCCTTTCCGGTTTTCTATTTCTTTCTCTTTCTTTCTCTCTTTTTCTTTATATAAACGAAGAAAGGTCGCAATGAGCCTCTTTCGAGCGCCTCATTGCGACCTTTTCTGTACTATACACCTATTTTTCTCATTTGTAAATATAGATTTTTCTATAAATTGTCAGATAATTCGTCAATTCTGTGTTCTGTGCCGTTATTGTCTGCGAATTGTACTAGTTTTTTCTTTCATGATATGCTTCTGATACAATTCTTTTCGGTTTTTTCTTATTTTTACTGTTTTCGACCATACACTTTGCTCATCAGTTCCTGATAGATGGCAGAAAAGTGTTTACTCTCTGCCAGTGCGGTCCGGAGGGGTGCCAGGGTCAGCGCCATGACTGCCCGGTAGCGGAACAGTTCTCCGGGATTCATGTACTTCGCTGTGATCTCCTTATGCTCTGCGGCACTGCGCTTTAAGTTCTCCTTCGTCTCGGAGTAGCCGCCGCCCTCGTAGGAGGATACGGTAAGTCCCAGGTACTGCATGGGTGCCTTCGCCCGGTAGTAACACCAGAGGAAATGTTCGTAATCCGCACGGATCTTGTATTTCGGCTCGTAGGGCTTCTGTCGGCACAGGTCTGCGGCATAGAAGCAGGACTGGTGGCAGGGAATGTTTCGGTAGCAGACAAAGCCGGTGATGCGGGGCGGGGAGGATATCTTCGTATCCGTCTTCGCGCTGTAGGTATCTCCGTAATAGATGCCCTGCAGTTTTGCCGGATGCTGCTTTATAAACCGGGCAGTATGGGTCAGGACTTCGTTATCATAGAAGAAGTCGCCGCAGTTTAAGAAGAGGATGTAGTCGCCGGTCACGTGGGCGACCGCCTGGTTCATTGCCTCGTAGATGCTGTGGTCCGATTCCTGATAGAGGTGGATACGGGAGTCCTCGCGCATGATGTCTATGGAGCCGTCGCGGCTGCCGCCGTCTTTGACGATGATTTCGAAGTCATGGTAGGTCTGGGACAGGATGCTGTCCAGGGTCTGATTCAGTTTTGTGCCGGGGTTTAAGCATACTACGATAATGCTGAATTTCATAAGTTGCTCCTTTATATCGTACATCCGCAGTCTCAAACAGGGTAAGGAACGCGGCACGTTCGCACTCTGTCGCAGAGCGTAGCGGCACATAAGTGACCAAAGTACGGTCACTAAGTGCCGACGTCTGCTTACGGCCTGCTTATCCTTACCCTGTTATCGACTGCTGGGTTATGATGTCAGCCCATGCATCTTAAGGATGCAGTTAGGACTGGCAGAAAATGTATTTTGTTATTTGGTTAGAATATATTTTTTTGTTTGTGAAGCATCCCGAGGGATACCACTGCTGCCACGAGGAATACCACGCACACGGGCCAGCTGACGAAGCCGGTGACGGCGATGGCGGTGTAGGACAGGCAGTAGGCGAGGACATTGGATGCCACGTGGACGAAGACTGCCATTTTGAAGTCTCCGAAGTATTCATAGGCATATGCCATGAGGCAGCCGATGAGGAAGCCGTAGACGCCCTGGACGTAGTTCATGTGGTATACGCCGAAGATGAGGGCGGACAGTGCTATGGCAAGCTTCAGGTTCATGAATCTGCGGAGGTATCCGTAGATGACTCCGCGGAACAGTATCTCTTCCGCTATGGGGGAGATAAATCCGAATACGAGGATGCCTACGAGGAAGTGTGCGGAATATTGCTGGGATGCCACTTCGGTATAGGCTTCGGACTTATTGGTCACGCCCAGGAGTTCAAACAGGAGGTTGAAGCCGATCACTGCGCCGATGGTGGCTGCCACAAGCAGGGCGTATCTGGCTTTGCCTTCTTTTTTGAGGTGGCTTAGGTGCATGTCCTCTTTGTTCTTATTGATTAAAAGCTTTGCGTTGGGCCATACGGCAAGAGCTCCGCCGATGAATCCCAGTGCTGCGATGATGCTGGAGACGTCTCCGGAGTAGCCGTTATAGGCACCGGTCTCATCCCGCAGAATCAGCAGATCCACCAGTCCACCGGAGGCTCCGGACTGCGCCAGCTGATACAAAAGTGCCAGCAGGGCATACTGCACCACATTGCGCACTAAAATGAACATTAAGAAAGAATACACCATGGTCCAGATTCTCTGGTACATGGGATTTTTCTTTTTGGCATCGGGGGTACTGTTCAACAGTTCTTCGCTGCCGCGGAGGAGAAATTTCTGCAATTCTTCCACGGACTGTACGATGTAATCGGCTTTGGCTTCTTTTAATTCTTCTTTGCTTCCAAAGCCGTAGGTGACACCCACGCTCTCCACGCCGAGAGCTTTGGCGCCCTCCACATCGAACTTTCTGTCACCGATCATATAGACCTGAGCAGGATCTATGGGATTCTCTCCGAAAAGCTGCTTTAACGCTTCCTGTACGACCTGATCCTTGGTCTCTCTTCTGCCGTCCAGCTCACTGCCTACGACTACGACAAAATATTTTTTCAGGTCAAAATGCTCCAGGATACGTTCCACATATACCTGAGGCTTGCTGGATGCCACTGCCAGAAAGTAGCCTTTTGACTGGAGTTCCCGTAACATTTCCGGAATCCCGGCGTAGACTTCATTTTCAAAAAGTCCCGTATCCCGAAAGCGCTCTCTGTATTTTGCCACGGCTTCTTCTGCCTGCTCGGGGGTAAAGCCGTAGAATTCCATAAAGCTGTCCCGCAGAGGCGGTCCGATGAAGGGCTCCAGCTTGTCCAGATCCGGCTCCTCAATGCCGAAAGAATGCAGCGCATACTGCACGCAGGTAGTAATTCCGATTTTAGGATCTGTCAGGGTACCGTCCAGATCAAACAGCAGATATTTTTTCATTCTGTAAATTCCTTTTCTGTATATTCCTTGTCCTGTCAGAGGATCTAGAAGCTGCGGATCTTGTCTCCGTCATCCTCGGTATTTTTAAGTGCCTTGATCTCCACATCATAACTCACATTGGCGTTGACCTGCACATGAACGATGTCACCTACTTTTTTACCAAGTAGTGCCTTGCCCAGAGGGGATTCGTTGCTGATCAGTCCTTCCAGAGAATTACCGCGGACGGTGGTCACGATCTTGTAATCTTCCTGTGTTCCGTCATCTACGAATTCCACAGTAACGGTATTGTTGATACCTACTTCGTCCGCTGCGGAGCTCTCGGAGATGACCTTCGCGGTCTTGATCATTCTCTCCAGATAGCGGATACGGCTTTCGTTCTGATTCTTGTATTTTTTCGCTGCATAGTATTCAAAATTCTCGCTGAGATCGCCATGCGCCCTGGCTTCCTTCACGTCCTCCAGTGCCTTGGGACGTACTACCAGTTTACGGTATTCGATCTCATCTTCCATTTTCTTAATGTCTGTGGGTGTTAACTCATCGTACATAAAAAAGCCTTCTTTCTATCACTATGATGTCGGGGTCAAAAG
>CAVJMX010000068.1:0-15343 GCA_963650795.1 Bacteroidales bacterium H4 | reverse complement strand
ATAATCCACGAACACAATGCCGTTGTTGACAACCGTACCCAGCAGTACCACGAAGCCCATCATACCCATAACAGACAACGGCTCGTTCATAAGCAGTAATCCTATCAGACCACCCGTGAACGCAAGAGGTACCGTGAACAATACAATAAACGGACTGAGCAGGCTCTGGAACTGTGCCACCATGACCAGATAGATCAGGGCAAGACCTAAGAGCAATACTTTACTCATCTGGATCACCATCTGATTTACCGTATCGGATTCTCCGGCATCGTCTATACTGTAGCCATCCGGCAGTTCATAAGAATCCAGTAACGGCTTCAGCTCTCTGGACAGAAGTGTGGCATTGCTGCCTTCCGCCACGGAGGCTGTCACCGTCATATAGCGGCTCTGATTCTCACGGTTGATAGTCTGTACGCCCTCTTCCGTCTCCAGGGTGGCGAACTCAGACAGGGGATGATCCTCTGTGACGGTATTGCCGTTATCATCTGTCGTCTGGATCTCGAAATTGTAGTCCAACAGATTTTCCCGCGTCAACGGATCCCTGTTATCCTTGACTACGATCTTCATTTCCTCACCGTCTATGGTAACCGTGGCGGCATCGGTGCTCTCTGTCAATTTGCCGTTCAGTTCGGAGAAAATCTGGGCAACGGTCAGCCCTTTCCGCATGGCGGCATCCTTATCCAGTATCAGGTGGATGACCTGATCCGGCTCCTCCTGCCCGTTGGAAATATCCTCATATCCAGGAATCGTGGCAACGAGATCACAGATATCTTCTGTGATCTTCGTCAGGGTATCCAGATCATCACCATATACCTTAATAGACAATCCGGAGCCCATCATAGAACTCATTTCCGACATTCCGGTAGATATCGTAAGCTCACAGTCAATATCCACCGTGCGCTCCTCTATCTCTTTACAGATTCTCTTTACTTCCGCTTCCCCCGCATTTTCATTCTCGGTAAGCACCATAAAAGTAAACTGATCATAAACATCCGTCGATACGCCGGACATGGATGCCATCAGGGAAGCATCGCCTCCCGCCATAGCGCCTACATCGGAGACCCCATCGATGGTAGTCAGGGCATCCAGCACCTGATCCGCTCTCTTATAACATTCTTCCTTATCTGTATCTTCCGGCATTTGTACAGCGATCTCGATCTGATTGGAGGTCATATCCGGAATCATGACAATACCCATACGGGTTACCGCCCATATGCTGTATACCAGCAGACCGATGGCAATCGCAAGGGGCACCACCTTTACTTTCAGACAGAAAGCAAGCATTTTCCCGTAGACATCCTGCACCTTATCAAAGATAGGATGCTTTTTCTCTTTGGAATTGCGAAGCAGGGTGGAACCTGCCGCCGGTACTACCGTCATAGCGATCAACAGGGATGCTCCCAGGGTAAATATAATCGTCAGACTGATAGGCATCATCAGTTCACGCACAGTTCCTGAGGTAAATACCATAGGCAAGAATACGCAGACCGTCGTCAATGTGGAAGCAATAATAGCGCCTGCCACCTGTTTCGTACCCTGTACTGCCGCTCTCGCCGCGCTGACTCCTCTGGAACGCAATCGGTAGATATTCTCGATAACAACGATAGAGTTATCCACCAGCATGCCGATACCGAGAGACAGTCCGGACAATGACATCATGTTCAGGGAGATGCCGGTAAAATACATTAAGATCAATGCCGTCAGAACAGACAGCGGAATGCTGACCGCTACGACAATCGTAGGTTTCACATCCTTCAAGAAAAGTGCCAGAATCAGGATCGCCAGTGCTGCACCTACGATCATGCTCTGCAATACACCATTAATGATCATAGTTATGTAATCGCCCTGATCCATCAGTGTCAGTACCGACAGTCCGGGATACTGCTCTTCCAGCTCTGAAATTGCAGCAGCGATGTTTTTACTCACCTCATTTGTTCCCGCTGTGGAACTCTTGAACACAGACAGTACCACTGCACTCTGACCATTCAGTCTGGCATAGCTGTCATCGGCGTTATCGATCACCGTGATGTCTGCCACATCACACAGACGCACATCCCCGATATCCTCGATGTTGGTAAGTACAATGTTGGACAATTCGTCTATGCTCTCGTAATTGCTGCCGATCTTCAACAGCCAGGAATTGTTCTCTGTATCGTCCAGATATCCTGCCGGCATGGCAAAATTCTGTGCGTAGATCAGCTGTGACAATGTCTGCATGTTCACCAGCTGGTCTGCGTTGGCATTGCGAAGTGCCTCCGCCTTCTGTACTTCAAAATTCTCCAGGGAGGTATTGTACTGATCCCAGCCTTCTTTCAGCTGCTCTTTCGCGTCTTCGATGGAATCCCAGCCTTCTGTGATCTGATCCTGAGCGGAATCCAGGCTCTCCTTGTTACTGTCAAGTGTGGACTGTGCAGAGTTCAGTGCGCTCTGTCCGGAAGAGATCTGTGCAGAAGCTGCGCCGAAGCCTGCTGCTGCCTCGATTTTTGCCTTTTCGATGTCAGTATAGGATACGCCACTCTTTTTCAGCTCCGTTTCAGCTGCGGATACCGCTGCCTGTACACCGGCTTTCTCGACCTGAAGGCTGTTCAGGGAAGATACGTAGTCCTTATACCCGGATAACAGAGCTTTCTGTGTCTGATAGCCTTCTGCCGTTTTCTGTAAAAGCTCGCTGCGACCGTCCGCTGTCTGGGCATCCCACGCTGTTTCATCTATTCCAAGCTGGCTCAGGCCCATACCGTATGAATCAAGTGCTGCATTCACTGTTGCGCTGTCCAGTGCGGTCATATCCTTCATCTGTGAAGATGTCAGGAATGTACTCATCTGGTCCAGTCCTGCTGTAACCTCCGGGATATCTGCTGTAGTCTTTCCCTGTGCCGTCAGCGCACTTTCTATCTGTGCAATCGTCGCCTTCAGGGATGCCTCCTGTGCCTGCATAGTCAAAAGGTCCGTCTGCAATGCATTCAGCTGATCCAATGCCTGGCTGGCGGTCGCCAGCTTATTCTCGGTATCCTTCTTCTGATCATTCAGGGAATCCTTAGCATCTTCCAGCTTTTCCTTCTGCTCATCCAGTTCCTTCTGGGCATCATCTAACTTCGTCCGTCCGTCATCGATATCCTTCTGTCCGTCGACGAGCTCCTGGGTGCTGTCCGTCAGCTTCTGCTCCGATTCCAGCAGCTGCTGTTTCGCATCGTTCAGCTGATCCACCGCATCCGCAAAGGCATCGTTGGTCTTCGCCAGTATTTTCTCATTTAAGGCATCGATCTTGTCCTGATTCAGATCCACAGAAATGGTATTCTCCACAATTCCGATATCCGAAATGCTGGTCACACCCTCCTGCCGTTCCAGATAGGGAATCAGGGTGTCCTCTACGAACCGTGAGGTCTCCTGAATATCCTTGCCCTCATAGGAGGCTGCCAGATAGACGGTGGCCATCATATCCATGCTGATCTCCATGATATTCGGTGAACCGCATTCATCCGGCAGTGTCGATTTCACATTGTCCAGGGAACTGGATACTTTGACCATGGCGGAATCCATATCCGTTCCGTCTGCGAATTCCAGCTCTACGATTCCGTAATTCTCATAGGACATACTGTATACATTCTTTACACCGGAAATGGAGCCCAATGCGCTTTCCATAGGTTCGCACACACTGGACTCCACTTTCTCTGGACTCGCTCCCGGATAAGTCGTGATCACCAGTAAATACGGCAGACTCATCTCCGGCAGAAGATCCGTTGTCATTCCCGATAAGCTTACAAATCCCAGTATGATAATAGCGACTACCATCACCAGGATTGTAAACGGTTTTTTTACACTGAATTTTTCCATATTGCTCCTGCGCCTTTCCAAAATGAACACCTTAAGCATCTGTGTAGTATGTTACCACTAACCGATCACCAAAATCCATTAAATAAATCTAAAATTTTGATTCCCTGCTTAAAAAACCTCGGATTTTCTGCTTTGCCCGGGTCAGCGCATTTTCTGTTGCCTTCTCACTCCTCCTGAGCACCTTCGCAATCTGTGTGTAGCTCATTCCCGTAATATAGAGATCTAACACCTGACGCTCGAGCTCACTCAGTTCCGTGGCGATCCTTTTCTCCAGATAGGCCACTCTCTCCTTATCCAGAAAAAGTTCCTCGGGATTCCTGCCGGTCTTATCCGCCAGAAGCTCCGCCAGCGTCTGTGTCTCCGGATCTCTGTCCTCTTCTGTTCTTCCATGGCTGTCCAGGGAGACATAGGTATTTAACGGCGTATGCTTCAGACGCTTGGATGCCTGCACCGCCGTATACATCTGTCTGCTGATGCACAGGTCAGCAAAGGTGTAAAAGCTGGCGTCTCTGCCGCAGTCGTAATCCCTCACTGCCTTGAACAGCCCGATCATCCCCTCCTGGATCAGATCCTCGCTGTCTCCGCCCAGGATGTACATGGATTTTGCTTTGCTGCGCACCAGATTTTTATACTTGTCACAGATGTAGTCCATCACCTGCCTGTCGCCTTCCCGCAGCTGGTCGATGAGTTCCTCATCTGTCAAATCTTCATATTTGAAACGTTCTGTCATTCTTTCCCCTTTGATATCCTGTTCCCGAATGCAGCATCCTGTTATGCCTGCAGTCTCTGACGCACGATCTCGTATGCCAACACGCCTGCTGCCACGGAAGCATTGAGGGAGTCGATATCTCCCTTCATGGGAATGGATGCCACCATATCGCATTTTTCCTTCACCAGGCGTCCCACGCCCTCGCCCTCGTTGCCGATGACCAGTCCGATGGGTCCCTTCAGATCCAGATCATACATGGTAGTGCCGCCCATATCCGCACACACGAACCACAGACCTTCCTTTTTCAGGTCTTCAATCGTCTTCGCCAGGTTCGTCACCTTTGCCACCGGTGTATAGTTCAGTGCTCCGGCGGAGGTTCTTGCCACCGTGGCGGTCAGTCCGGCTGCACGGTTCTTCGGAATGATGACCCCGTGGGCACCTGCCAGATTGGCGGTACGGATGATAGCGCCCAGGTTGTGGGGATCTTCGATATTATCCAGCAGGAAAATAAAAGGCGGCTCGCCCTTTTTCTTCGCTGCTTCCAGAATGTCGTCCACCTCTGCGTACTCATAAGCCGCAGCATAGGCGATGACGCCCTGATGTTTTCCGGTCTCGGATAACTGATCCAGGCGCTCCTTGGTCACGTATTTTACTAAAGTGTCATGTTTTTTTGCTTCTCTTTTAATGGTCATCATCGGTCCGTCCTGACAGCCGTCCAAAATGAACAGCTTGTCAATGGGTTTGCCCGAACGATATGCCTCGATTACGGCATTTCTGCCCTCTATGGTAAATTCCTGATATCCCATGCTTGTCCTTTCTTATTTTGCATTTATATTACGCTCAGATCTCCAGCCCCGCCAGGCGGATGCCGTCTTTGACAAGCTGCAACATCCGGTCGGTCTGTCCCGTCAGATACAGATAGCCCATCAGTGCTTCAAATCCGGTAGCTCTGCGGTAGTCTGCCACAGATGCGTTTTTCGCCGTGGTGTAGGATTTGGCGTTACGTCCTCTGCGGTACACCGCTTCCTCGTCTTCCGTCAGTTCCGGAAGCAGTGCCTCGATCATGGCGGACTGCGCCGGTGCTTTCACGTAACGGGTCGTCTTTTTATGCAGATCGTTGGCGGAACGGTTCGCACGCTCCACCACGATACTGCGAATTACCAGTTCATAGATTCCATCCCCGATGTATGCTAATGTCAGCGGGGAATATGCCCGGACGTCCTGTCGTTCGCAGGCAAATACTTCCTTGATTTTTCCAAGGAGAGTTATGCTCTCTTCCATTTTACACCCTCTCTGGTATCTTCCAGCACGATGCCCTTGGCTAACAGCTCGTCACGAATCTCGTCAGCTCTTGCGAAGTTCTTTGCCTTTCTGGCTGCCTGGCGCTCCTCGATCAGCGCTTCGATATCGCTGTCTAACATTTCTGCCTTTTTATCCACGATCAGTCCGCAGATATCAGACAGGGTCACGATCTCCTGCTTCAATGCTTCCAGGAATGCTTTACTGCTCTCTGCCTTTGCATTGGAGTTGACAAATTTTACCAGTTCAAAGATCGCAGCCAGTGCATCTGCGGTGTTGAAGTCATCATCCATGGCTTCGTCGAATTTGGTCTCGAATCCCTGTGCCTCGGTAAGTAATTTCTTCTCTTCCTCGGTCATCTCGGTATCTGCTGCCTTCTCCAGTAAAAACTTCAGATTGTCCACACTGGTAACGATTCTCTCGTAGCCGTTCTTTGCAGCTTCCATTAAATCAGCGCTGAAGTTCAGCGGGCTTCTGTAATGTGCGGACAGCATGAAGAAACGCAGTACCTGCAGATCGTATTTTTCAGAGATCTCCCGGACGGTAAAGAAGTTGCCCAGAGACTTGGACATCTTGCGGTTGTCAATGTTCAGGAAAGCATTGTGCATCCAGTATCTTGCAAAAGGCTTGTCATTGGCTGCCTCGGACTGTGCGATCTCATTCTCGTGGTGTGGGAAGATCAGATCCTCGCCGCCGGCATGAATGTCGATCTCCTCTCCCAGATAACGCTTACTCATAACAGAGCACTCGATGTGCCAGCCGGGACGTCCCTGACACCAGCAGGAATCCCAGTAAGGCTCGCCCTCTTTTTTCGGCTTCCAAAGCACGAAATCCAGAGGATCTTCCTTCTGGTCCTCACCGGAGACTAACAGAGAACGGTTACCGCCCTGTAAGTCATCCAGATTCTTGTGGGACAGTTTGCCATAGCCCTTGAAGCTTCTGGTGCGGAAATATACGGTACCGTCCGCTGCGGGATACGCATGCCCCTTGTCGATCAGGGTCTGGATCATGTCTAACATACCGCCGATCTCCTCGGTAGCCTTGGGATTCTTGGTAGCGGGCTTGATGTTCATGCCTTCCATATCTTTTTTACACTCTGCGATATAGCGCTCAGAAATCACGCTGGGCTCCACACCCTCTTCGTTGGCTTTTTTAATGATTTTGTCATCCACATCCGTGAAGTTGGATACATAGTTTACTTCGTATCCCTTATATTCCATGTAACGGCGCACCGTATCGAATACGATCATGGGGCGGGCATTTCCGATATGGATTAGGTTGTATACGGTGGGACCGCAGACATACATTTTTACTTTGCCGGGCTCTAAGGGCTTAAATTCTTCTTTTCTCTTGCTTAAGGTGTTGTAGATTTGAATACTCATTGTTTATCCTTTCCTGCCTTATCTGTATTATTTGTTTTCGCTTCTTCGCTCATTACCACCAGTCTGCGCAGCTGCTTCAGTTCATCTTCCAGCTCCAGCACACGATTGGTCAGTTCGGAATTCTCACGCTGCAGTACCGTAATATCTTCCCGTACCGGATCGGGGAGGTCTGTCTGGTTCATGGTCTCCTGCGGGAGACTTGCATTGTTGCGCTTTACCACGCGTCCCGGTACACCCACGACAGTGGATCCGGGGGGCACTTCGCTTAAGACCACGCTTCCGGCACCAATCTTGGAATTATCTCCGATGGTGAAGGATCCCAGTACCTTGGCGCCCGCACTGATCATGACATTGTTGCCGATGGTCGGGTGACGTTTGCCGTGTTCCTTACCGGTACCTCCCAGGGTAACGCCCTGATACATTGTCACGTTATCGCCGATGATCGTCGTCTCACCGATGATGACGCCGTTACCGTGATCGATGAAAAATCCCTTGCCAATCTGTGCACCGGGGTGGATCTCGATGCCGGTCTTGCGCACGCCGCGCTGGGAAATATACCTCGCCCAGAAATAGTGCCCGCTCATATACAGCTTATGTGCCAGTCTATAATGAAGCATGACCTTAAAACTGGGATACAAAAGTACCTCCATGGAGGAATGAATCGCTGGATCACGCTCCTTGATAATGCGGACTTCTTCTTTTAAATTTTTGATGATGCCCATGTTCTCACCTCGAAAAAAAATCCGCGGCTAAACTCTTCTCTTAGAGACGAATTTATCCGCGGTTCCACTCTACTTAAGGGACAATGCCCTTCACTCTCGCGCCTATGGCGCCATGCACATAACGGGTGCTAACCGGATCCGGATACTGATGTTAGTTCCCCGGATCAGCTCACAGGCGCACTTCCTTTTCCTCAGACGAAAACCGCTCCCAGCTTCTAACGGCTTCTCTCTGGCGTCCCACCGAAAAGTACTTTTCCTGCTCCATGCCTTTGGTCTATAAAATGATAATTCCTACTAAATAAGATATGCAAAAATACAGGTTTTGTCAACCCCTACCCCTTATAATCCTCGATCATGGCTTCGATCTCGGCGATCTGCGCTGCGCTGAGCTTCTTGCTCTGGATAAATGCGGCGATCATCTTCGGCAGGGAACCGCCGTAAGCCTTCTCCACAAAAGCTTCTCCCTGTTCTCTGTGGTATTCCTCTCTGTTCAGCACGGAAGATACAATAGCATTCTCGTTCCTCCTTGTATCCTTCCTGCCTGATTCATTTACCCGCATCATAAAAGGTCGATAGTGTACAGACCCTATTCTCACTTAAAGTCTATATCCTATCGACCCATCTTATCAAGTATTTATTTTCCCGAAATTACCGGCTCTTCGGGCATCCGCCGCAGCTTCCGCAGCCACCCTGCACTGCCTGTGCCGTGAGATCAAAAGGCGTCGTCACCAGGCAGATCGCCTGGGAGGAAATTCCTTCTCCGCTGCCGGTGAATCCCAGTCCCTCCTCGGTAGTAGCCTTCACGTTGACCTGTCCGATATCGATCAGCAGAGCCTTTGCGATATTTTCCCGCATGGTGTCAATGTGCGGGCGCATCTTCGGCGCCTGGGCGATGATCGTTGCATCAATATTTTCAATGAACACATGATTCTCTTCCAGCAGTTCTCCCACTTTTTCCAATAATTTAATGGAAGAAATGCCCTTGTAAGCGGGATCCGTATCCGGAAAATGCTTTCCGATGTCTCCCAGCGCCGCTGCTCCCAACAGCGCATCCATGATTGCATGAAGCAGAACATCCGCATCCGAATGCCCCAAAAGTCCCTTTTCATAAGGTATTTTCACACCGCCGATGATCAGGTCTCTTCCCTCCACCAGGCGGTGTACATCATATCCCATTCCGATTCTCATACGATTCTATTCTCCATTCTGCAGTCCTTACGCTTTCCGCGCAGTCCTGCCTTCAAAAGTTTATTGTCTTGACACAGCACACTCCATCAGATCCTCCGTGCTGTCGAATACATAGACCGTATAACTGCCGTCCTCATACACCTTTTCACCCTGTTTCAGTGCCGGTGCCTTTGCATATTCCGCGCATTCCTCCGCTGTCAGGAGCAGGAATGTCTCCCCTGTGTGATACCCTTCCTCATAATATTTCATGGGAGAAGACCACTTGAAATACTCCAGGTGCTCGGGATCCCCGATGTTGCCGATCTCCACTTTGCCGTTTGTAAGCTCCGTGATAATGTTAGCATTATTATAAGTAGCGAAGCCGAAATCATACCCGTTCTCCGCAAGGAACTCCGCCACAGGACGCTTCGTCTCGTTCTTGTCCACCGTCAGAAAAGACATCACCGTTTTCCCGGTTCCGAGGATCAGACAGATCGTCAGCAGCGCTGTCACCGCCAATCTGTCAAAAGGCATTTTCTCCTCTTCCAGATAAAAGCACAATACCGGCAGCACAAAAATGAAGATCGTAATATAATACCGCGGCACCATGGTACTGGTGGTGAAAATGAACACAAACAGATTCAGTACGAAGCTGACTTTCAAAAACAGTGTGATCAGACTGCGAAATCCCGTGGCGCGCTGCATTTTCCCGCTTTTTACCGTAACATATCCGTAGATGCCCAGCATCACGAAAGCCGCCATGGTCACAACACCACGCAGGGATAAAAAGCCCTTGTCGGGAATATAGCCAAACAGCATCAACAGACACCCTACCGCGTTCTGGATCCGGTCGAATAACACACCGTGATACAACGCGATGAAATTCGTAGCGCCGTAAGTCTGGAACACATATTTATGACTGATCCAGACTACATTGATGCCGTAGCCAGCTACCGCAAAAAATGCTCCCACCAGACTGTAGAAGAAATACCGCATCCTGTCCGTAGAAAGTAACGCACGGAAACGTTCCCCCGTCATCTCTCCGCGGAAGCTTTGGAACTCCTCTCCACCCAGCAGATAGAAAAAGGAAGTCAACACCAGCGGGCACTGCAATGCCAGCAGATAACGCACGCCGGACATTCCACAGACGATCGCCAACAGCACATAGAAGATCCACAGACTGACCTTGCGTTTTGCACTGTAGGATCCGTCACACAGCCGCAGATACATGCCGAAGAACCACAGCACAAGGATCACATGGGGCATATAGGTATTGCCCATCTGCATATGTGTCATCATGGTCTCGGAAAAAGGCAACAGCAACAGGCAGGAACTTAACACCGTAAGTCCGCGGGATACTTTTAACGGCTTCATAAAATAATAATAGGAAGCCAGCATCAGCCCGTAAAACACCAGATTCGTAATCGTACGAATCACGTGCCAGTTACTGCAGATCCGGAACAGCGGTCCCATGATCAGCTGTGTATACAGCACACGGAACTCCGTGGAGTAATACCAGTTCGTCGTGGAGATCATATGATGCTCTCCCGCAAGAATCTTGGAAAAGATCATCTCCGCCGCCATATCGGAATCCAGCCAGTGATCCTGACTGATGATATTTAACCCCAGCAGGAGCAGAAGTGTCGCTCCCAGCAAAATATATGGTATCTGTTTTTTCAGTGTTTTCATACCGCAGACCTTTCTGTAATTGCCTATGCATTCTTCCCTAACTATACACGATTTGCCGCAAAAGCACAACTGCGGCTTTTGCGGCAAATCCATAAAAATCCTCAATTAAATTAGGATCTCTTTCTCTTGGGGAAGCTGTTGCCAATGCCCGGCTCTTCCCGCTTTTTTCTCTTTTTCGCTTCTCTCTCCGCTCTGTTGTCCCCGGAGAATTTACGATCCGATGTCTTCCTGTCGCGATCGTTCCACTTTCTTCCGTCTTCACGGCTGTCACTTCTGCGGCGTCTGCGGTTATCACCATCACCGGCATCTTCTCTACGGTCTCTGTCACCGCGACCGAAACGGCGTCTGCCGTCGCCTCTGCCAAAGCCACGTTTTTCGCCGTCTTTTCCGCCGAAACGCCCTCTGTCTCCGAAGCAGTTACCTCGTTTTACATAATCATCTGCGGCGATCTCCTCGCCCTTGTCACCGACCTGATATTTTAACATGGCTGCTGCCAGATCCAGCGCATCGCAGCCTTCCTCTTCCATTTTCCGCTGTAAAAAGCTCTTCATCAGTTCAATGTCTTCATGCTCATGCAGTTCCCACGCCTTGTTCATGTACTTATCCGCTTTCGCCTTCAACACCTTCGCAGCACCGGGAAGCTTTTTCTCCGTAATGGTGGTGTGGCAGACTCTCTCGATCTCACGGATCTTGTAGATCTCCCTGCTGTTGGCAAACGTGAAGGATCTGCCCTTTCTGCCGGCACGACCGGTTCTGCCGATACGGTGTACATAATACTCGATATCCTGCGGAATATCGTAGTTGATCACGGCTTCCACATCATCCACGTCAATACCTCTGGCTGCCACATCCGTAGCGATCAGAATGCTGGTACCGCCGTTACGGAAACGCTTCATGACCGCATCGCGCTGTGCCTGGGACAGGTCTCCGTGCAGCCCTTCCGCCTGGAAGCCCTGCTCCTTTAATAAATCCGACAGTTCGTCCACTTTTTTCTTCGTATTACAGAAGATCAACGTCAGCTTCGGCTGATAATACTCTAGCAGTCTCACGCATGCCGCATCCTTGTCCTGGTTTTTCACGCGATAAAATTTCTGGGATACCAGGGGAATGGTCAGTTCCTGCGCTGCCACCTTTACTAACTTCGCATCGTTCTGAAAACGATCCGTGATCTCTAAGATCGGTTTCGGCATGGTTGCGGAGAACAGTGCGGTCTGATGCTCGCCGGGGATCTGTCCCAGGATCAGCTCCATGTCCTCACGGAATCCCATGTTCAGCATCTCGTCTGCCTCATCCAGTACCACCATGTTCACCAGGTCCAGTTTGATCGTATGTCTGCGCATGTGGTCCATGACACGTCCCGGGGTTCCCACGATGATCTGTACGCCCCGCAGTCCTGCGATCTGACGGCTGATATCCTGTCCGCCGTAGACGGGCAGTACCTTAATGCCGTGCATGTATTTGGCGATTTTCCGCAGTTCCTCTGCTGCCTGGATCGCCAGTTCTCTGGTGGGACATAAGATAATCGTCTGCAATTTTTTCACATCCGGATTGATGTGCTGGATTGCCGGGATTCCGAATGCCGCGGTCTTGCCTGTACCGGTCTGCGCCTGTCCGATGATATCCTCTCCCTGTAATAAATAGGGGATTGCCTGTTCCTGAATCGGAGACAGCTTCTCAAATCCCATCTCACGGATTGCCCGGACGATACGGTTATCCAGTAACGGCTCAATAGATTCTTCATTTTCAAAAAAATAACTCACAAATTACTCCTTTAATCAAAATTGCAACAACCTTCAGAACCACATTCGCAAAACTAGTTCTGAATCGTTGCACAAAAAAAGAAATCATTGCGATGCGCTTCTGATTTCTTCCATCAAATCTCAACAACATTTCGTAGTATAGCACGGAAGCATTGAAAAAACAAGTAAATTCATGTATTATATAGAAAATAAACCATTTTAGAGGTCATAATGATACAGACATTACACATCGTACCGGAATATAAGGAAGAACTGATCTATCCCGCCATCTGCGAAAGCATGGAAGCACTGCACATCGCCGCAGACCTGCGCCCGGAAATGAAGATCGTCATCAAACCCAACCTCGTCATGGCAAAATCCCCGGATTTTCCCGCCACCACACACCCGCTGGTCGTAAAAGCAGTGGTTCGCTGGCTTCGTGAACAGGGTATGCAGCATATCACCATTGCAGAAAGCTCCGGTGGTCTCTACAATGCCGAAGCCATGAAACATGTGTATCACATATGCGGTATGGATACGCTGGGCGAGGGTGCCGAACTCAACATGGATTTCTCCGCGCAGACCGTGAACTGTCCGGAAGGATTCAAGAATCACAGTTTCCATCTGATCACTCCCATCGTGGAAGCCGATTATATCATTAATATCTGTAAATTAAAGACCCATGCCATGACCGGCTATTCCGGCAGTATCAAAAATCTCTTCGGCACCATCCCCGGACTAGAAAAGCCCCAGATGCACTACCGTTGGCCTGAGATCGAAGATTTCTCCAACATGCTCTTGGAGCTGGCACAGACCGTGGCACCACAGCTTACCGTCATCGACGCCATCGATGCCATGGAGGGCAACGGTCCCACTGGCGGCACCTCGCATCCTTTGCATATGCTGTTTGCGGCAAGAGATTTCTATACCCAGGACTGCTTCGCAGCAGGGCTCATGGGTTTAGAACCCACTGAGATTGTCATGCTGCGTCAGGCAATCGAAAAAGGGCTGGCGCATCCGGAGGATCTGACCCTTGTGGGTGATCCGGTTCCGGAAGGCTTATCTCCTTTTCAGAAGCCGGATACCATAAAATTAGACTTTACCAACAGTGTACCGAAATTTTTACGAAAGCCTTTCACATTCGTGGCTTCCCGACTGTTGAAATCCTATCCACAGCTCACCCCTGAGAAATGCGTGGGATGCGGAAAATGTGCGGAAAGCTGCCCGGCACATGTCATCAGAATCGAGAACCGCAAGGCAAAGTTTAAGCGAAAAGGCTGCATTTCCTGCTTCTGTTGCCAGGAGATGTGTCCCATGAAGGCAATCAGTGTAAAAAAGGCTTTGTAATCCGCGTCATGATGCGCAATCACTGCCTATTGTTCTAATTGCATACAAAATTTTTACAAAAATATCAAAAAACGTGTTGACAAAGTAAGCCGCCCATTGTATACTGAACAAGTCGGTTGCGAGAGCAGCTACAATGGAATCTTAGCTCAGCTGGGAGAGCATCTGCCTTACAAGCAGAGGGTCATAGGTTCGAGCCCTATAGGTTCCATTCCAACTTCGGTTGGTCATATGGCGAGATAGCTCAGTTGGCTAGAGCATGCGGTTCATACCCGCAGTGTCGAGGGTTCGAATCCCCCTCTCGCTATTAAAATCGAGAACGGAAAGTTCTCGATTTTTTGCTATTCGTTCTTTCTTTTCATTCCATGAGGATTTCCACATGCACATTATTGCTCGCCTCTTGCGATATAGTTTCTCCCCGTTGATGTATGGTTCATAAAATGCATCCATCGAACCGCCGCCCAGATTATCACATCCGTTGCAGAAGTCACACGCTCCGCCGCACTGGTTTAAACCTTCCTGTATGATGCGGATCCGTTCCTCTTTCGTTGTTTCTTTGATCAGTATGCTTTTGATCTCCATATGTCATCACCTTCAAACGCTGTTCTCTTGTAATGGTTCCGTCTATATAATCGGAGACATAAGTATATATCCGATCGTCAGCCATAGCACCGATCACAATATCATAATCATGACTTTGTCCACTTCTGCATGCAACAATGAAGTCCAGCCATTCCTCTGTCATTTCTTTGAATTCCAATATTTTTAAACCTGGTAGAATCCTTACATCATATATTGATACAATTTTTGTATTGTAACGTCTCGCCCATCTCTGCGCCTGTTCTTTTATGACAGTACAATAAAAACCTGTACCAAAATCTTTCGTGTTTCTATTTACTCGTATCTCAGGTTTTTCAACCGCCTGATATCCGCTGTGATATACTGTCATCAATGCCATACTCCGTCTCATTTCAGGTACATATTTGGAAAAAAACTATCTTTGATATTGATCCAGGTTGTACCAACTTGTCATAGCGTTCCGTCAGTTTTTTCAGCGAGCTATCCTCTTTGGCGTCAATGATTGGTGATGGCAATAACACGCTTTTATTTCCTGCCATTATTAATCACCCCTCCTCGCGCTTTACATACGTAAGCTCAACGTCATACCCCAGCTCTTTTTATTTTATCAATTTTGCCGTTTAATTTCAATCAAGAAAGACTCCCAAGCCTTACGGCCTGAGTGCCTCTGTCTCTCTTCCTTCAGCACCGTGATGAATCTTCCCATCTGCTCGTTCCGGGCATCGTTGCCGGTAAGCATGAAAAAAGCACCCTTTCGTCGAGAAGTTGAGACAAAACCGTCCTAAGTTCTCGGTGAAAGCGTGCCTGATGGTATGAAAAAGGAGCGTCCCCGAAAGGTCACTCCTCGTAGATATATGAGTTATTTTGTCAGAACAATTCTAC